>JBLHKO010000005.1:0-50398 GCA_047620145.1 Gammaproteobacteria bacterium
ACACTTCTGATAGTGAATGAAAGGCTCTAATATAATGGCAACGTTCATTAATATTTATGCTTCTTTTGAACTCATCTCAATTTAAGCGTTAGGAGCCAAAATTAGAAGATAATGCCAACCAAAAATCCTCATTCTGCTTCCAAGGTTAAGAATCATTATTCCTTTAAGAAAATCATGACCGGGTCTGACTTGTCGCGCAGACGTCTCCCTCTGATGTGCGCTACTAGTGAAAATCCCGGGCCTGTTGTTTGGTTGACGGCCTGTAGTCATGGTGATGAAGTCAGCGGTATAGTGGTTATCCAGGAGGTATTCAAAAGTATTCGCAATAGGCTTACTTGTGGATCCGTTCAGGCATTTCCACTGATGAATCCACTGGGTTTCGAATCGGGGTTACGACACATTACCATGAGTGGTGAGGATCTAAACCGTTCTTTCCCCGGTAATCCAAATGGCTCTCTCGGAGAGAGAATTGCTCACACCATTTTTGAAGCGATAACCGAAACTAAGCCAACGCTTGTTGTAGACTTCCACAACGACTGGATCGAGTCTATTCCTTACGTGCTGTTGGACCATGATCCGGGTAAACCACACAAAGGAACTTATCGGAAAGCTATACAAGCAGCTAAACACGCCGGGCTGTGCCTAATCGTTGATGATGAGGAGATGAATTCAAGCCTTTCCTTCAACCTGCTTCAGCAGGATATTCCCGCCTTAACATTTGAGCTAGGTAAACCCAATATCGTCAGTGAACTCAATGTAACTTACGGCGTTGAAGCCATATGGAACATACTTGCGCATCTTGGGATGATCGATCTTCGTGATACCTCATACCGCTATCCACTACCTTCAGGATACGGTCAAGGAAATCTTCTAAAATATCTTGATAAACCTTATGGTTCCAGATCCGGGATCATCAGGTTTCTGGCAAAGCCGGGCAATATCGTTAAGGCAGGGCAGCCTCTGGCTAAAATCGTTAACGCCTTTGGCAGACCTCAGGAGACTATGACTGCAATCAAGGATGGTATAGTCCTTGGCCATTCCGATTCATCAGTGGCGTTTCCGGGTGTCCCTATCATGGCATTCGGTATTCCAGATGACGCTGATATTGAAACGAAAAATACCAAACAAAAATAACAACACCATCGCCTCCTTTATAATCGTCGTAGATAAATTCAACTAATTCAGAATAAACAATGAACCAGCTCTCAAGTGAACATATTTCTTGTCCTTATTGTGGTGAGACCATCGAGTTGCTGATTGATTGTAGTGTTTCGGATCAGGAGTATATTGAGGATTGTGAGGTGTGTTGTAGGCCGATCAATTTATCTGTGTCTGTTGAACAAAATGGACAAACTGTTGTCAATCCTAGACATGAGAATGAATAATTGATTTTCTTTTTACACATCCCATAAACATGCAACATAAGCTACTCCTTTTTCTCATACTATCCTTGTTGAGTTACCAAAGCCATGCGCTAGACTGGGATCAGGTTAACAGTAAGATACAGAGAAAATTTCCTTCTGTAGAACATATTTCTATAGAACAATTTAATACTAAAGATCCCGCAAAGATATTACTCATCGACGTTAGGGAATACGAAGAATACGCTGTGAGTCATATTCCAGGCGCACAAAATGTAACCGATCCGAAAGCTATTGCTGCTCTGGCATTACAAGAACAGAAGGATATTGTTGTCTATTGTTCAGTCGGCTATCGATCAGCGAAAATGGCTCAAGAGCTGGAAAAACTAGGTGTTAACAATGTAGTCAATCTTAAAGGCTCTATATTTGCGTGGGCCGATGCGGGGCTCCCTCTCGTCAATCAGGCCGGAACTACCCGTGCTGTACATTCTTTCGATAAACATTGGGGCCAGTTATTAAATGAAACAGTACCCAGTAGATAAATATTCCGGTATGGTGAATTTAAATTCAAATATGGCCTTCGCAGAGTAACTAATATGACCTTCATTGAAACATTTATAAAGCGAGAGTCATCGGCAGGGCTGTTACTGATTATTGCCACTATTGCTGCACTGATTTTACAGAATAGTGGACTATCCCAGACATATACTAGTTTTTTATATACTCATGTAGAAGTTCGAATTGGTGATCTACAAATTGCCAAACCATTATTACTTTGGGTTAACGATGGACTGATGGCTGTCTTTTTCTTTCTTATCGGGCTGGAAGTTAAAAGAGAGGTGATGGAAGGTCATCTTTCCACAATTAATCAAGCAGCATTGCCCTGTATTGCAGCCGTTGGCGGAATGGTCATCCCTGCCCTAGTGTTCGTTGCATTTAATCACGGTGATCCATTCGCAATGAAAGGATGGGCCATACCAACGGCGACAGATATCGCTTTTGCTTTAGGCGTTTTATCCCTACTGGGCAACAGAGTTCCTCTTTCTCTAAAAATATTTTTATTGGCGTTAGCAATCATCGATGATCTGGGCGCTATTGTTATCATTGCATTGTTTTACACCGTTGAACTATCAACACTATCTATTATCATCGCTTCAATTGCACTAACTGCTTTGTTCATTATGAATAGAATGGGTGTTGCAAAAAAAGCTTCTTATATTCTAGTTGGTACCGTGCTTTGGGTAAGCGTATTGAAATCTGGTGTTCATGCAACCCTGGCAGGCGTTGCCTTGGCATTTATGATTCCTTTAGTCTCTACTGATCAAGACGGTAAAGTTTTCTCTTTGAGTAAAGAAATGGAGCACGACCTGCACTATTGGGTAGCGTTTATGATTCTGCCACTTTTTGCTTTTGCTAACGCAGGGGTTGATTTAAGAGACATTTCATTGGAGGAAATGTTAGGTCCTGTGCCAATGGGAATTATGCTTGGTCTATTTATCGGTAAACAGCTTGGGGTCTTTGGTTTTTGTTGGCTTGCAATAAAAACGGGTTTGGTCAGCTTGCCGAAAGATAGCAACTGGATGCAACTCTATGGGGTGTCTATCCTTACAGGAATCGGCTTTACCATGAGTCTATTCGTTGATTCTCTGGCTTATAATGATACGCTGATATATCACTCAGCAGATAAACTGGCTATTCTCATTGCTTCATTTCTTTCTGGAATTATTGGTTATCTCATCCTGAAAAAATCAAATTAATGAATTATTTTAACTGACGTTTTTTCCATCGCTGATAGTGGTTTAGAAAATCATGCCGATAAATAAAACCAGGTAAGGCAAATACTATAAACAAACAAAACCCTGTGGCATAAAATTCCCAATCCTGAATATGCAATTGCCCTGTCATTTTTTTTTCAAACCCAAGTGCGATTAATCCAACTATAAAATACAGCAGCAACCATTCCAGTAAGCGCATTCCTGGTGTTTTTTTTGTTTTTGGTTGTATGACGAATAGAAAGCGTTCATTTAACCAGGGTAGGTTTGCAGCAACAAAAGAAATGAATAGTAAAAACCAGACCGCAGCGCTTGTACTCATCAAGTAATCGACATGACACTGACACAAATTGCCAGCAATGCGCCAGGCATTAATCCTAGGATAAGTAACGCCAGCCCATTAACACTCAGTGCAAAACGCATTTGCTTTGATGCTTTAATTGCAGTCATTGAATCGGCTTTATCGAAATACATAAGTTTTATCACCCTTAGATAATAATAGGCGCCAATGATTGAGAAGAAGACTGCTGCTGCTGCTAACCAGACAAAACCTGCATCTACCAACTCTTTGAGGACGAACCATTTACCCCAGAATCCCAGAAAGGGTGGTACGCCGGCCATGGAAAACATCAGGATCAACATAATGAAGGCAAACCATGGACTTCTATCCGATAGTCCTTTGAAATGATCAAGTTCGTCGGCTTCAAATCCCTTTCTACCCAGCAAGATAATCATCGCAAAAGCCCCCATACTCATCAGGGCATAGGTAATGATATAGAACATAGAACCTGCATAACCGGACGCTGTGCCAGACAAGATGCCTAATAATAGATAACCGATATGCGCGATGGTCGAGTAGGCCAACATACGTTTGATGTTGGTTTGTGATATAGCAATTATATTACCTGCCGCCATTGACAGCAGTGACAGAATAATCAGCATCCCCTGCCAATCACTGACTAAAGCATGTAGACCATCAACCAGAAGTCTCATTGCCATGGCAAAGGCTGCCAGCTTTGGCGCACTGGCAATGAATAATGTAACGCAGGTGGGTGCACCTTGATAAACATCTGGCACCCACATATGAAATGGTACGGCACCGAGTTTGAAAGCAATACCAACCAGGATAAAAACCAGGCCAAAGACCAGTAATGTATTATTGGTATCACTGCCGATACTTGCTGCAATGCTCCCCAGTTCCAGATTTCCTGTGACACCGTAAACCATCGACATACCGTATAACAACATGCCTGATGCGATAGCGCCCAGAACGAAATATTTCATCGCTGCTTCTGATGCTGCAGTTGATTTTCTATGCATCGCGACCATGGCATAGAGTGATAACGACAATAATTCCAGTCCAAGATAAATAGTTAATAAACTATGTGCTGAGATTAGAACCATCATGCCGAGGATGGCAAACAGTCCCAGCACAAAATATTCCCCTTGCATCCAGCCGTGTTCTTTCAGATATTCATGTGCATAAAGAAACGCAAAGAAACCGATCACAAATACAAAGGCTTTTAGAACAACACTCATGCCATCGCTGATAAAACTATTGCCAAAAGCATAGGTCGTTTGTTCTGGGCAATACATCACCACACATGCAGCGGTTAGAACGAGTGCAAGCTGGGATAGATAATAAGTGAGTCTACGGTGTGGATCATTGCTGAACGTGTCAACAACCAAAATGAGACTGGCAAAAGTCAGCATCATAATTTCAGGTATCAATAGCAGGATGTCAGATGTTGATACCATATTTAAGGTTCTACCTTCGATTGCATCATGTGCTCAAATAAATGTTCCAACGTTGGATGCATTGCGTCAAACAAGGGTGCTGGATAAAGTCCAAACACCAATACTGCAATAGCAAGTATCGACAGGATAAATGTCTCACGTGAATCGATATCTTTTAGTTCTGCTACATTATCATTAGTGACATCACCGAAAATGACTCTTTTATACATCCATAATGTATATGCTGCGCCAAGTATTAATGTTAATGCCGCTAAAAATGCGATCCAGAAATTAGCTTGGTACGCACTCAGGATGACAACGAATTCACCGACAAACCCTGATGTTCCAGGCAAGCCTGAATTGGCCATCGCGAACAACATCATAAAGGCGGCAAAATGCGGCATGGTATTAACCACGCCACCGTAGTCACTAATTTCGCGACTATGAACCCTGTCATACATGACCCCAACACAAAGGAATAAGGCAGCAGAAATAAAGCCATGGGAGATCATTTGGACCATAGCACCTTCTAGTCCAAACACCGCGCCTTCTGCGGAACCCGTTGTCTTAATAATAGTAAAACCAACGAAGAAGCCCAAGGTGACAAATCCCATATGTGATATTGACGAATATGCAATCAGCTTTTTCATATCCTGCTGCACCAAGGCAACAAAACCAATATATACAATGGCAATCAATGACAAGACAATCATCGCGCAGTCAAAATACGCACTGGCATCCGGGGTAATCGGCAAACTGAATCGAAGAAAACCGTAACCGCCAAGTTTCAACATGATCGCGGCCAATATCACTGAACCACCTGTCGGTGCTTCAACGTGGGCATCTGGCAACCATGTATGCACAGGCCACATTGGAATTTTCACGGCAAAGGCCAGGAAGAAAGCGATAAAGATTAATTTCTGTGCATCCAAATCCAATGGCAGATTGTGCAACTCCAGGATGTTAAAACTACCTGACTGAGAATACAGATATAGAAAAGCCACCAACATGAAAACTGAACCAAAGAAGGTGTATAGGAAGAATTTAATCGTCGCATAAACGCGGTTCGGCCCGCCCCATATGCCAATAATCAAAAACATTGGAATCAACATTGCTTCCCAATACACATAAAACAGCATGGCATCCACAGAAGAAAAGACGCCATTCATCAAACCTTCCATAATTAAAAAGGCCGCAAGGTATTGGGAAATATTTTTGTCTATGACTTCCCATCCCGCCAGAATGACTAACACCGTTATAAAAGTGGTGAGTATGATCAATGGCATGGCAATGCCATCAACGCCAAGATGATAATTGATGTTAAAAGATTCAATCCAATATGCGAACTCAACAAACTGCATTTCATGCGTATTGATATCAAAATTTGTGTATAACAAGGTAGATAACAAAAATGTCAATACAGCAATCATCAAGGCTACCGTCTTGACAGTCTCTTCTTGTCTGTCGCCTGCATACAGTACGAGAACACCACCGAGGATCGGGCCCCAGATCAATAAACTCAATATTGGTAGATCAGCTAACATTCTTTGTTTTTATATTTATTTATTATGATTAAATTAATTTATGCACAAACACGCCAAGCAACAATAACAAGCCCACAATCATGGCAAACGCATAATGATATAAATAACCAGACTGCACTTGTCTAATGATGCCTGAAAACTTTCTGACCGAGAGCGCCGAACCATTGACGATAAGACCATCAATGAGTCTGACATCACCCATCTGCCAAAACAGTTTCCCAATTGCTTTGCTTCCGCCGGCAAAAACTTTTTGGTTAAAATCATCAAAGCCATATTTATTCAGTAGTAATCGATGAATCGGGCTCATAGTATTAGCAATCTTCTCGGGCACATGTGGAAATTTGATATACAACAACCACGCTGTGAACACACCAGAAAGCGCGAGGATAATGACCGTGGGATGACTAACGCCATGGACAAAGAATTGCCATGCTATTTCATACCACTCACCATGATAATGATGTCCTATTTCAAGTAACACGTTATGGTTCTCAGCAACTTGAATTGCACCAGCAAAGTAATCTCCAAACAACATTGGCCCAACTAGCCACGCACCCAATATCAGCGACGGAATTGCCAACACTATCAGCGGCACAGTTACAACACTCGAACATTCATGCAAATGTTCCAAAGTATGTTTATCCATTCTTTCCTTTCCATGAAAAGTCATGAAAAACAAACGGAAGCTATACAGAGCGGTAATAAATACGCCTGATAAAACAGCATAATAGGCATATCCCGCTGCAGGTAATGTCGATAGATGCACTGCCTCGATAATGGCATCCTTGGAAAAGAAACCAGAGGTCCCAGGGAAACCGATCAACGCGATCGATCCCACCAGACAGGTAATCCATGTAATCGGTAGATATTTATAAAGGCCACCCATCTTGCGCATATCTTGCTCATGATGCATGGCGATAATTACCGCGCCCGCCGCAAGAAATAATAAAGCCTTAAAGAAAGCATGGGTGACTAGATGAAACATCGCCGCAGCGTAAGCAGAAGCACCAAGTGCGACAGTCATATAACCTAATTGCGACAATGTTGAATAGGCAATCACACGTTTAATATCGTTTTGTACCAGACCCAACAGTCCCATAAAAAATGCGGTAGTGGCGCCGATTATCAAGATGAAATTCAACGCCGTTTCAGATAACTCATAAAGCGGCGACATACGCGACACCATAAAGATACCTGCGGTGACCATGGTCGCAGCATGGATCAACGCTGAGATCGGCGTGGGGCCTTCCATAGAATCGGGTAACCAGACATGTAAAGGAACTTGAGCAGATTTGCCCATAGCACCAATAAACAAGCAGATGCAAATTACCGACATTAGAGACCAGGATTCATCACCCCAGATATTAACGGTCGCAGAGGCCAGACCCGGTGCTTGATCAAACACTTCAATATAATCCATTGATTGAAAATGCATGAGTACGGCAGCAATACCTAGAAGAAATCCAAAATCACCAATACGATTTACGAGGAATGCCTTCATGTTTGCGAAGATTGCACTTTCACGTGTGTACCAGAAGCCAATCAATAAATATGAAACCAGTCCGACAGCTTCCCAACCAAAGAATAACTGCATGAAATTATTCGACATCACCAGCATCAACATGGAAAAGGTAAATAATGAGATATAACTAAAAAAGCGTTGATAGCCCGGATCGTCATGCATATAGCCGATGGTATAAATATGAATCATCCACGATACAAAGGTAACCACCACCATCATGGTGACGGATAATTTATCGACTAGAAAACCAATTTCGAAATGTAGATTGCCACTATTTAACCATGTATAGATAGTCTCGTTATAGACTTCTCCGCCGTTATAAAAAAGATGGTAGTAGGCCAGTAAAGAGAGAATGGATGAGATTCCAACACCGATTATGGTTACCCAATGTGCGCCGCTGCGACCGATCAATTTTCCAAACAGTCCTGCGATGACTGAACCAACCAGAGGTGCTAAGACAATAGCGAGATAGATATTTTCCCCGTTGTCTATAAATATTTGGTCAAATAAATTCATCGCAACTAACCTTCCATGCTCTTTAAGTCATCTACATCAATGCTGTTCCTGTTACGAAACAGGACAACAAGAATGGCTAACCCTATCGCCGACTCGGCAGCAGCTACAGTTAATATGAAGAACACAAATACCTGACCATTGATATCACCCAGGAAATGTGAGAAGGCAATAAAATTCATATTCACTGATAACAACATCAATTCGATGCACATCAATATGATTAGAATATTTTTCCGATTCAAAAATATTCCAGCAACACTGATACAGAAAAGTAACGCGGCTAGAACCAGAACATTAGACAGAGTAATCATGATGATCCCTTTATTAAGGTTGGATCTTCTGAATCGTCATGTCCTTCTTCTGGCTCTTCTTCCGAGCCTTCTTCTACCAGAAATTCATCAGTATCATCACCGGCCTTTTCAACTTTCATTTTGACAATCCTTAATCTATCGGTACTTTTAACAGTCACCTGATGACTCGGGTTTTGTGCTTTACTGGAACGCGGAGTACGCATTGTTAGTGATATCGCAGCAATAATAGCGACCAACAAGATAGCTCCAGCAATTTCAAATGGATATAAATAAGAGGTATACAAGGTCTTACCCAATTCCTTGGTGTTACTGTAATCAGCACTATGACGTTGAACAACATCGCTTGCCAAGCCGAACTCTCCAGCATTAATCACCAGCACCATGGATAAGGCCATCAATATAGCGACCGTGACCCCGATGGGTAAATATCGCGCAAAGCCTTCGCGCAAAGCTGATAAATCAATATCCAGCATCATAACTACAAACATAAACAAGACCATGACGGCACCGACATAGACCAGGACTAATGTGATCGCCAGAAACTCTGCTTCAAGTAGTATCCAGACTGCAGAACTTGCGAAAAACGCAAGGATTAAAAACAACGCCGCAAACACTGGATTACGTACGGTAATCATCAGCCCCGCTGACATCAGCAACAAAGCAGAGAAAATGTAAAAAATCGTTTGCTCAATCATCTGTAGGGCGCTTCCTCTGCACGATCTTTTGCAATCTGTTCTTCTTCTTGATCACCTATCTCTAGCAACATCTCTTTGGTCATTAATAAATCACTGCGTTGCTCACCGTGATATTCAAAGATACGCGTTTCGACAATAGCATCCACCGGGCAGGCTTCCTCACAGAAGCCACAGTAAATACATTTCGACAAGTCAATATCATAGACTGTCGTACGACGACTATCATCTTCACGTAATTCAGATTCAATGGTGATTGCAACTGCCGGACAGACTGCTTCACATAATTTACAGGCAATACAACGTTCCTCGCCATTGGGGTAACGGCGCAAGGCATGTAGTCCACGAAACCGCTGTGACTGCGGTGTTTTTTCTTCCGGATATTGCACCGTTATTTTTTTCTTGAATAAATAACGCCCGGTCAACCTCAATCCTTTGATTAGCTCAAGGAGAAATAAACTCTTTATATATCGCGTTACATTTTTCATCATCTACACCTAATCAAACCAGAACGGCATGTTTGTTACAACCATCACAGACACAACGATTAACCAGACAATAGTAATCGGAATAAATACTTTCCAGCCCAGGCGCATGATCTGGTCATAACGGTAACGTGGGAAAGTCGCACGTAACCATAAAAACATAAACAGAAAGAATGAAGTTTTAATCAGTAACCAGTGAATACCCTCACCAAGTAAAGCACCAATAACGGGGACTTCAAAAATGGCTTCTGGCAATATCCCCTGCAATGGTGATAACCAACCTCCAAAAAACATGATGGCGGTTAGAATTGCAATAATAATCATGTTGGCATATTCAGCCATGAAGAAAACTGAGAAGGCCATGCCACCATATTCCACGTGAAAACCCGCAACGATTTCCGACTCACCTTCTGCAACATCAAAAGGTGCGCGGTTGGTCTCCGCAACCCCTGAAATAAAATAAACGACCGCCAGAGGTAATAAAGGTAACCAGAACCAGTGAATAAAACTGCCGCTTTGTGCATCCACAATATCGCCGAGGTTGAGACTGCCAGCAGCCACTAGCACACCGACCAGTGCAAAGCCCATGGCAATTTCATATGACACTATTTGTGCGACAGAACGCATGGCACCTAGAAAGGCATATTTTGAGTTAGATGCCCAACCGGCAATAATCACGCCATACACAGCAAGCGATGTCAGCGCCAATATATAGAGTAAACCAGCATTGATATCGGCCAACACTAAAGTATCGTCAAACGGTATTACTGCCCAGGCAGCAAGAGATGGAGCCAATGACAAAATCGGCGCAATCACAAACAGAGTTTTATTCGAACCTGTTGGAATAATTATCTCTTTAAAGATTAATTTAAAAGCATCCGCAATCGGTTGTGCCAACCCCCATAGATGATAACCAAACACACCTACTCGGTTTGGACCTATTCGACCTTGAATATATCCAATCACCTTGCGTTCAAAATAAGTTAAATAAGCCACTGTAAATAGTACCGGCGCAATTATTACTGCAATCTTCAATACAGTTTCGATGGTTAATGCAGCATGTGCATGTATCGACACCGGAAACAATTGTTCGACCAATGGCGCAATCAGATTGAGTCGGATCCATTCCATCATGCTTATGCTTTCCTCAAGCTGACATGGCCATGCCATGGGCCTAATTCAGAATGAATTGATTGCGCAGCCTGTACCAATACGCAGCCAACAGAGATATTTTCACTAATCATCGCCGGTGCACTGATAGAATTTTCTTCATACTCTGCAATAACAATATCACCCGCAGACACATTTAATTTATCGGCAGTTTGCGGACTAATATGAATCGAACCTTTATTTCTATCTGATTTTTGTAATGCCTGTGCCCTTCTAGTCATCGCATCGATACTAAACATGGGGGTCTCTGTAATTCTTTGCAGCGTATGATTTCCAGACGGAACACTATTTAATACATCTTTTAATGTATCGGGTGCAGTCCAACTACCTACACTACCTAAGGCAACATTTTTGATAGCGCCAGTAACTTCGTCTCTAACTTCTTCTGAGCTGTTATATTCAAAGGCTTCTATATTCAGCAAATTACCCAGTACACGGAGTATCTTCCAGCTTGGTCGTGCCTCGCCCATCGGTAGCACTGCTCCGGTAAAACTTTGTGATAGTCCTTCAACATTAATATAGGTGCCCGACGTTTCTGCAAAAAGTGCAATAGGTAAAAGCACATCTGCATATTGTTTCATAGCTTCTGATTGATAAGCCGTCATCGAGACAACGAACTCTGCAGACTGCATTGCCTGGCGTGCTTTATATCCATCCCAACAATCAAGCTCTGGTTCAATACCCATAAGCAGATAAGCTTTCAGAGGTTGTTCCAACATTGCAGCTAGCGTTAGCCCGGCAACATCAATAGATGCACCCCCTACGTCTCTATGCGGTAACACACCTGCCAGATGCGCACCGCTGGTATTTGCTGCTTCACTGAGGAAACCAAATTTTAGATTGCCTAGTTTAGCGATAGCGAGTGCTAAACATTTTAATGTTGAATACTCATTATGCGCAGTCGCGAGGTTCCCCAGAAGCACTGAACCAGTGTCAGCAGCGGATAATTTTTTTGCGATGACTCGATGTTCATCACTCACGACCACGTCTTTTATTAATGATTGAACAGAAGCATCAGCAGTATTATTTGAAGATTCGGGAAAAGCCTTAACAATCGCGGCAAGTGTCGTTGTTATTTCTGCGGGAGACTTGATTATTTTTTCAGAAAGATCGTAATTAAAGTCATAATCTATAGAGTTAATCATCATTACCTCTGCACCCTTTAAGGAGGCTTTACGCAATCGATGATTAATCATTGGTTGTTCTTTTCTGACGTTACTGCCAATGACTAATACTGCATCAAGATCTTCAAGTGTGGCGATTGATTGTCCCAGATAAGGAAAAATCGGATCAGCTTCTTGTTGTTTGAAATCATTTTGCCGTAGTCGGGAATCTATATTATTAGATCCAAGCCCGCGTAATAATTTTTGGAATAGATAAAGTTCTTCGAGAGTCGATGTCGGTGAAGCTAACCCACCTAATTGATCACCACCATGATTTGATAATATTTTATCCAGGTTATCACGTACAAACTCGAGTGCGGTTTCCCAGTCTGTTTCCTGCCAGTCGCCATCGATTTTTATCATTGGCGTCTTTAAACGATCCTCGCTATACATGCCTTCATAGCTAAATCGATCGCGGTCTGATATCCATACTTCATTGATAGCTTCATTTTCTGCAGGAACAACGCGCATAACCCGATCACCCTTGACATGAAGTTGTACGTTCGAACCCACAGAATCATGTGGTGCAATACTTTCCCGCTGTACCATTTCCCATGCCCGTGCAGAATATCTAAAAGGTTTAGAGGTCAATGCGCCAACAGGACAGACATCAATAATATTGCCTGATAATTCAGAAGAGACACTCTTTTCAATATAAGTGCCAATTTCCATACGCTCGCCACGCCCGGTAGCGCCCATTTCGCGCAGGCCGGCGATTTCTTCACCAAAACGAATACAACGTGTGCAGTGAATACAGCGTGTCATATCGGTTTGAATTAATGGACCAATATTTTTATCTTGCACAACACGTTTACTTTCTTGATAACGCGAAACACCTTCGCCATAACCCATAGCAAGATCTTGCAACTCACATTCCCCGCCTTGATCACATATTGGACAATCCAGTGGGTGATTTATCAGTAAAAATTCCATGACAGATTTTTGAGCTTCCATGGCAAGTTTTGAACGAGTAGAAACTTTCATCCCCTCCATCACCGGCGTAGAGCAAGCAGGCAAGGGTTTCGGTGCTTTTTCTACCTCGACCAGACACATGCGACAGTTCGCTGCGACAGTCAATTTTTTGTGATAACAGAACCTTGGAATATATATATCATTGGCATCAGTAACTTCAATAAGCATCTGCCCACGGCGCGCCTCCAGCGACTTGCCATCCACTTCAATATGTAAGATATCGTCTGTCATAATTATTATTAATTATTATGGTTGCATCCAGTGCCCGGCATACAAGATTTATTATCTATGTGATATTGAAATTCATCACGAAATCTTTTTACAAAACTTTGCACTGGCCACGCTGCCGCATCACCTAAGGCGCAGATAGTTCTGCCTTCGATCTTGTTCGCAACATCAATTAATTTATCCAGGTCCTCTTGCTCACCTGCTCCGTTCTCGATACGTTTAATCACGCGATACAACCAGCCAGTTCCTTCACGGCATGGCGTGCATTGACCACATGATTCTGAATAATAGAATCGTGAAATACGCTCAAGCATCTGTACCATACAAGTTGTTTCATCCATTACAACGACAGCACCAGAACCAAGATACGATCCGGCTTTCTGAATAGATTCATAATCCATATTTACTTCCATCATGTCTTCGCCATGCATGACTGGAACTGATGAGCCTCCCGGAATCACAGCTTTTAGTTTATTGCCATTACGTACGCCACCGGCAAGTTCCAATAATTCCGCAAAAGGCATGCCCATAGGCACTTCGAAATTACCTGGCTTATTAACGTGACCACTAACTGAAAAACATTTACTACCGCCACTATTAGGCACGCCCATTTCAGCGAACCAGCTGGCGCCATTTCTGATAATAGAGGGAACTGAAGCAAAGGATTCTGTGTTATTGATTGTGGTTGGCTTACCATACAAACCAAAATTGGCTGGAAACGGTGGTTTAAAACGTGGTTGCCCTTTTTTACCTTCCAATGATTCCAGCAATGCGGTTTCTTCGCCACAAATATAGGCACCTGCACCCAATGTGCCATAAACTTCCACTTCTACATCCGTGCCCTTGATATTACGACCCAAATAACCTTGTTCGTAGGCTTCTTTCAATGCGTTTTCAAAACGTTGATATGGCTCATCCATAAATTCGCCGCGCATATAATTGTATGCCACCTTGGTGCCCATGGCGTAACAAGCAATGGCTAATCCTTCCACCAAAGAATGAGGATTAAATCGCAAAATATCTCGATCCTTACAAGTACCGGGTTCGCTTTCGTCTGAATTACATACGACGTATTTTGGACCATCAATATTTCGTGGCATGAAACTCCATTTCAATCCAGTGGGGAATCCAGCACCACCACGTCCACGTAATCCAGACGCTTTAATAATTTCAATAACATCTTCAGGTGGAGTCCGCTCACGAACTATTTTCACCCAGGCTTCGTAGCCTCCCACTTTTTTATAATTTTCAAGCGTCCATGGCTCATCAAACTGACGCGTTGCATAACAAACCTGATCTAACTTTGCCATCCGCGAATTACTCCAGATTATCCAGGATTTCATCGACCTTTTCAGGCGTCAGATTCTCATGATAAATATGATTAACCATCATCATCGGCGCACCACAGCAAGCAGCAAGGCATTCTTCCTCTTGCTTCAGGTGATAACGACCATCTTCAGTTGATTCACCTTCTTTAATACCCAATTTTTTCTCTATGTGTTGCATGATCTTACCTGAGCCATTCAACATACATGAAATATTGGTGCACACAGAAATGCTATTACGTCCTACCTTTTCTGTTTCCAACATGGAGTAAAATGAACCAACTTCATAGACGGCAATTGCAGGCATCTCAAGATATTCTGCTATCGCATCCATTAACTCTGTGGTTAAGTAACCTTGATTCTCATGCTGTACTTCACGACATGCTGCCAATACTGCAGACTGTTTTTGATCTGCAGGATATTTTGCAATCCAGCGGTCAATCTCGGATCGGACGTGTTCAGATAATTTATTTTTGTCTGTCTTAGTCATTGTAAATATTTATATAAAATCTCACGATATTCGTGAAGTGTTAAGCGTGAAAAATGAAAAGCATTATTTAAATTTTGCGTTTCACACTTCACCTTTAACATTTCACGTTTATTACCTATCAATCTCTCCGAAAACAATATCTTGTGTTCCAATAATCGCTACGACATCTGACAGCATATGGCCTCTGACCATTTCATCCATTGAAGATAAATGCGCAAAACCTGGAGCACGAATTTTTAATCTGTAGGGTTTATTGGCTCCATCAGAAATCAAATAAATACCAAACTCACCTTTCGGATGTTCAACGGCTGTATACGTTTCACCTTCCGGTACACAGTAACCCTCTGTAAATAATTTAAAGTGATGAATAAGTGCTTCCATATCACCTTTCATTTCCTCACGTTTTGGTGGAGCTAACTTATGGTCGTCCAGAATGACTGGTCCCGGATTTTGTTTTAACCAATCAACACATTGTTTGATAATACGATTCGACTGGCGCATTTCTTCTACACGTACCAGATAGCGATCATAGCAATCGCCATTGGTGCCGACCGGAATATCAAAATCGACACGATCATAAATATCGTAGGTTTGTTTTTTACGCAGGTCCCATTCGACACCGGAACCTCGCAACATGGGGCCAGTAAAACCCAACTGCAATGCGCGTTCTGCTGTCACTATTCCAATATCAACAGTACGCTGCTTCCAAATTCTATTATCCGTCAGTAATGTTTCATACTCATCAATACAACCTGGAAACTTTTCTGTAAATCTTTCGATAAAATCGAGCAAGGAACCTTGTCTGTCCTTGTTCATATTCTTAACTTCTTTTTCATTATGCCATTTTGATGCTTCATATTGCGGCATGTTATCCGGGAGGTCCCGATAAACACCTCCAGGACGAAAATAGGTCGCATGCATACGTGTGCCGGATACTGCTTCATAACAGTCCATAAGATCTTCACGTTCACGAAAACAATACAGGAACATGGTCATGGCACCGACATCTAATGCGTGTGTGCCGAGCCACATGAGATGATTCAGTACCCGGGTAATTTCAGCAAACATGACGCGAATATATTGCGCACGTATCGGAGGCCTGACGCCCATTAATTTTTCTATTGCCATCACATAAGCATGTTCATTACACATCATGGAGACATAATCGAGTCTATCCATGTAACCAATACTCTGGTTGTACGGTTTATATTCTGCTAATTTTTCCGTACCTCGATGTAACAAACCAATATGCGGATCAGCTCTTTCAATGACTTCACCATCCATCTCCAACACCAGGCGTAAAACACCATGCGCTGCAGGATGCTGCGGCCCAAAATTCATGGTCATATTACGAATTTCAGGCATCTTTTTGTCCTTCTGCTAATGCTTCTTCACCCTGCATGTCTTCATAACGATTGTCATGGCGAATTACTCTAGGAACCAAGACACGATTTTTTATCGTAACAGGCTGATAAATAACACGTTTTTGTTCTTCGTCATAGCGAACTTCAACATTGCCTTCCAATGGAAAATCTTTTCTAAACGGATGGCCTACAAAGCCGTAGTCAGTCAAAAGTCTTCTCAGATCAGGATGACCTTCAAACAATATACCAAATAAATCAAACGCCTCACGTTCATACCAATTCGCCGATGCCCAAACATCCACCACTGACTCAATTTTTGCAGGCGTATCGTCAATCATGCAACGAACCCGTAACCGTTGATTATTTTTTATCGACAATAAATGATAAGCAACAGCAAAATGAGGTCTTGCTTTCGCATCGTCATCAAAAATTTCCTTGCTAACACCACGGCTGAAGCCTGTACTCGACGTACTTTGGGTTTCCCAATCCGCCTTGCCAAAGGTTGAATAATCCACACCGCAAAGATCAACTAATTGCTCGAAGGAATATTCCGCCTCATCTCTCAGAGATTGACATACAGATAGCAATTGTTCGGGTTTTAATTCGATAACCGCCTGTCCATAGGCAACATGAGCATTCGTTATCGCTTCACCAAAACGTGCGATTAAAGAATCCACGAGGGAATTTACTAATGTATCATCAGAATTTTTCATGCTTTGTTATGAAGTTCTTATATGACAGACTCTAACTACCGAGCGATGGTGTTGGTCCGCTTGATTTTATTTTGAAGTTGTATAATCCCGAATAAAAGCGCCTCTGCTGTTGGCGGACAGCCTGGAACATAGACATCCACGGGGACGATACGATCACAGCCTCGGACAACAGCATAGGAATAATGATAATAACCGCCACCGTTCGCACATGAACCCATGGAAATAACCCAACGAGGTTCGGCCATCTGGTCATACACTTTGCGTAACGCAGGTGCCATTTTATTGACCAGTGTCCCTGCCACTATCATGACATCAGATTGACGAGGACTGGGTCTGAAAATCACACCAAAACGATCCATATCGTAACGAGAGGCACCTGCCTGCATCATTTCAACTGCACAGCACGCCAGACCAAAAGTCATAGGCCACAAAGAGCCTGTTCGGGCCCAGTTCACAATATTATCTACGGACGTCGTCACAATCCCTTTTTCGTGAACTGTAGCTTCCATCTCTGCAGGTTGTTGTTCTACTCCCATTCCAGAGCTCCTTTGCGCCATTCATAAATAAAGCCAATTACCAGTACACCCAAAAATATCATCATCGCCCAGAATCCTGCCATGCCTATTTCGTCAAGGGCAACAGCCCAGGGAAACAGAAATGCGATTTCAAGATCAAAGATGATAAATAGGATAGCCACGAGATAATAACGAACGTCAAATTTAATTCGGGCATTTTCAAAAGGTTCAAACCCACACTCATAGGGAGATTGTTTTGCACTGTCTGCACGGGCATGCCCCATTAGTTTGCCTAAGCCAAATCCAATAACGAGCATTGCAGCACCCATCACCAGACCTATGGCAATGAATACAAGTATAGGAAAATAATTTTCCAACATTTAGTTTGTTACACCCTTCTCAATTCAAAATACTGGATTAAACGACCTGCCTACAAACAACTAAAATCTAACTTTGGCCAAGTTTTTTCCGCACTCGTCAAACAATTGAGGCAGTATACAATCTTGCCACTCATCAATCACTGAAATTAGCGAAAAAATTTTAAATTAAAGTGTGTTCATTTAAGTGATTACTTAAGAAAATGATGTACTACCTAAGCCACGGTTTATCTATCTGCTTTGAAGATAGGCATAAATCACTGCTGCTAGCGCGATTGCAAGAGATGAAAAGATGACACAATCCTTCCAACCGATCTTTCCTTTCGTTTCTTTATCTTCCAGATTATTTCCTACTTTATTCTTATTACTGCCAGATGCGTAACGCCATTGAGTGACCGTTGACAAATTTGGATCGGTAAGCATTTGTCGCCACTCAGCAAGCGTTTGTGGTCGTTCCTTGTGATTGCTCCTCCGTATTGCATGTTCAACTGCTCGCAAGAAGAATGGTGAATATTTATCATTATGTTTATCCAGAATATCCTCAATCTCCTGTATAGCCTCTTCACCACTGGAACGATTACGTAAAGTTGCATCAACCGGCGCCTCACCCGTTATTGCTCGATACAACGTAGCGCCCAAGCCATAGATATCTGTTCAGGGTCCTTGCATATCGCTCCTGCCATAATATTGTTCAAACGGCGCATAGCCCGGGGAAGCAACCTTAGTCAGGGTCATGATCGCTTCGCCAATCGCCTGACGCGCTGATCCAAAATCCAGTAATAATGCTGTGCCGTCTTCGCGAATAAAGATATTCCCAGGCTTTACATCACGATGAATAAAGCCTTCTGCGTGTATCCCTTCTAAACCATCTAATATGCCCATGACCATATCAGTCAGTTCTTCCTCAGATGGTTGACCTTTCTTAACTCTCTCCTGAAAACTGATGCCTTCTTCATAACTCATTATCATGTAGGCCGTATTATTGGCTTCAAATACGGTATGAACGCGGACAATATTGGGATGATTAAACTTTGATAAGGTCTTTGCTTCTCTGATAAATCGCTCAAGACCCCATTATAGCGTGCAGGTACTATCTTCCTCATCGCCAATGGACTGTAGCATATAATTTTCACTTCTGGTTGCCATGCTCCGTGGCATAAATTCCTTGATCGCAACTTCACGATCAAGGCTACTGTCCGTCGCTAAATAAGTAATGCCGAAACCACCCTGCCCTAATATGCGTTTAACCGTATAGCAGTTCAGTTCATAACCGATCGGCAGAGCATTTAATGGAGGCGATGACTGTGATTTCCCCATGAGAATTTAAATACATAGTATTAATAAACTAGCTGGATCTAGGGATGCATTTAATAAAACTGCCCCCCACTAGACCTTTGAATAAATCTCTTTCCCTTTTTCCTTAAATTCTATCGCCTTTTCTTTCATCCCCTCTTCCAGAGCCTTATTCATACTATCGATACCTTTTTTATCGGCATAGTCACGAATATCCTGTGTAATCTTCATAGAACAAAAGTTCGGCCCACACATGGAACAAAAATGTGCGACCTTGTGTGCATCCTTCGGTAAGGTTTGATCATGAAACTCACGTGCCTTATCCGGATCAAGGCTTAGGTTAAATTGATCTTCCCAGCGAAACTCAAACCGTGCCTTCGATAAAGCATTATCACGTAATTGTGCAGTAGGGTGCCCTTTAGCCAAATCGGCTGCATGAGCCGCTAATTTATACGTGATAATACCGTCTTTCACATCATCTTTATTTGGGAGCCCCAAGTGTTCTTTAGGAGTGACGTAACACAGCATGGCCGTGCCATACCAGCCAATCATGGCAGCGCCAATCGCAGAAGTAATATGATCATAGCCAGGTGCAATATCGGTTGTGAGTGGGCCTAATGTATAGAATGGAGCTTCATCACATTCCTTAAGTTGTTTCTCCATGTTTTCCTTGATCATATGCATAGGCACATGGCCTGGCCCTTCGATCATCACTTGCACATCATGCTTCCAGGCTACTTTGGTCAATTCGCCTAAGGTTTCCAACTCAGCAAATTGAGCCTCATCATTGGCATCAGCAATACAGCCCGGACGTAAACCATCACCTAAGGAGAATGACACATCATGTGACTTCATAATGTCGCAGATATCATCGAAGTGAGTATATAAGAAACTTTCCTGATGATGAGCCAAACACCACTTGGCCATGATGGATCCACCGCGGGAAACAATACCCGTCAAACGCTTAGCGGTAAGTGGTACGTAGGATAAACGAACGCCGGCATGGATGGTGAAATAATCCACACCCTGCTCTGCTTGTTCAATTAAAGTATCTTTAAAAATTTCCCAGGTGAGTTCTTCTGCCTTGCCATCAACCTTTTCCAATGCCTGATAAATCGGTACGGTACCAATCGGCACGGGAGAATTTCGGATGATCCATTCACGAGTTTCATGAATATGATTACCGGTGGAAAGATCCATGACTGTGTCTGCACCCCAGCGTATTGCCCAGGTCATCTTTTCCACTTCTTCCTCAATGGAAGATGACACTGCTGAATTACCGATATTGGCATTGATCTTTACCAGGAAGTTACGACCAATGATCATTGGTTCGACTTCAGGATGATTGATATTAGCGGGGATGATGGCCCGACCTTCTGCGACTTCCTTACGAACAAATTCAGCAGTGATTGCATCAGGTAAGTTGGCACCAAAACTCATACCTGCATGATGTGGCGTTAAATTCTTATCCAGATGATCCTGAAAACGTTGATTCTCTCGAATCGCGATGTATTCCATTTCCGGTGTGATAATGCCCTTCCTGGCATAATGCATTTGACTAACATTCGCACCCGGTTTGGCTTTGCGGACGTTATTTTTCAGATTAAAACGAAAATGCGCTAAACCCTCATCATCAAGTCGTTCTTTGCTAAAGGATGAACTCGCTGCACCAATTAATTCTGTATCCCCACGTTCTACGATCCAGGGTGTGCGACATTCAGATAAGCCTTTTCGGATATCAATCTTGGCTTCTGGATCTGAATAAGGACCAGATGTGTCATACACCGTGACAGGGGCATTTTCTTCAATCTTGGCGCCATTGTGCGTCTTGGCTAAAGAGATCTCACGCATAGGCACAAGAATATCTTTACGACTGCCCTGAACGTAAATTTTTCTTGAGTTGGGAAAGCCTTTTACCGCTTTTTCATCAACAGTGGCTGTTTGGCTTAAGAAGGTATCTGTGGCTGCGCTCATTAAATTACTCCTAAAATAATATTCGCGCCCACACGGTTTGAAAATGCTCGCTTTCCTACGCCGGCGTTACCCGGATCAGGTTCAAGGGTCACTCTCAGCCCGCACGGGCACCCCTAGCTTTAATTTCGATATTATATGTCAGTAAACAAGCAATCTGCTCTGGGATTATTTATTTAGCTAACGCGATGGATAATACACCCTATCGCAACGCAATAATAATGTTTAAGCATTGCATATTCCTGCTTATTCAGAAGCTTGAGAATGAGCTAGATCTCAAACGCTTTAGCTGTAATTACAAAAGGGTAAAACTAACTAAAAGGCGATATTGAATTATGGGGACAAAGTAATAAGCGGTTTTACCCCAACTGTAAGAACACATTGGGAAGTTTTGTATTTTCTATATTTATACAATGTGATCTTTTTCCGCAGACCCCACTCGACACCCATGACAAAATGGCGTGTAGTAAACGCCTCGTTCGAGTCCGAATTTATTACATCTACAGTACGATTCTGAAAGCTAATTTAAATTAATATGGCCTTTAAAATTCATTTAACCTCAATGTTTGTTGAATTTTTTCACTATGTTGTGTATCCACATTCGCTTTTTTTGCGAACTCTTTCCAATTTGATACTACTTTTTTCACATCATCAATAATTTTTTCAGCTCGACCACGTTTCATGGAAGTGACTTTTGCGCAGGCTTTAAAGTCATCAAGTGTAAAATGATTTATTTTATCATTGATACTCATTTGATGATTAGCCGTCCATTTTCCTGATGGGTTAAAACTGTATGTGATATCAAATGCTGGAGACAATGACCACTCACCCAATTTATTCATCATAAAGGCAATATTTTTAACATGGTCATCCTGATTTCGTGCGATGACATTAAATACCATTCTACGAAATTGCTCCTCAGTATCATCCATTGACAACTTAAGGTGTCGAATCACCATAAAGGCCTGTTCATAAGAATATGCCCCGGCCTTTTTATAATCATAATGCCCCAATGCTCCAAGAGATTGCATATGCAGTTTTTCTCCATCCGCCAAACGATCAAAGCGTTTTGTCATAAAATGTCGCCTATTGTTTTCTTCAAATAAATGACATTCTTCCATATTAATTCCTGCTGCCTTTGCCATTTTTGAATACGCATATTCAATCACACCATACCCCCCTGGATCAGCAAGTTCTCTATCTCGATTATTACTGACACCGTCAAATTTCAAGATCCAGTATTCAAATCCTTTTTTTGTTTTCACCTCCCCAGATCGCACTTCATTAGTTTCAGGATTCCACGCTATTACTGCCTTGGCCCTAGCACCACCTGCAGATGTGCCAATTTGTAATATATCCTTCATGGCTTGATCCTTACTTTCATTTTCGAATGAAATATTTAGATCATTCCGTTCTGAAAGAATTTCTGAAGCTAGCTTGACCATTTGATCAACCTGTATCTTATTTGATGTAGCTCGTTTAGGACCTTCGGCTGGCAAATATTCCAGTGCACCCATGCCTCTATCTCCGATATAACAAAGGCGTTCTACGGCGTTGAATGATTGTGGAGTACGGCCCTGCCTCGCTAACCATTTATCTATCAGAGCATTGCCAAACTTATCGGGCAATGAATCTGCTAACAAGCCTGGCAACCCATGGAATGACTCAAGATTAAGATTATGAAATTGATACACACGGTCAGATTCCAGTCGCATATTAATGGGTGAGACCTCTATCCGACTCTCAATAAATGACCCATCAAACTGAAATGATGCTATGTTTTCATCTTGTTCAAGTGATACCGCTCCGATGGTATTTCCCCACAATCTGACCTCCGCAATTGTTGTCATTCATCTTCCTTCCATTTCCAGACCGTTGCGGTACTGTCTATGGGCTTTTTCTTTGAGGCACGAATTCGTATTTTTCTTTTTTGTTTCAGTAAATTCATAGGTTTGGTTCGAACCTCAGGTACCATGCGATCCAAGTTATCCATCAAATCTAATACTCTAAATATCTTTATTATGCTCAACATCTGACTTGAAGCGCCGTCTTCAATGCGTTCTAGAGACCTTTTTGACACCCCCGCTTTTTTAGCGACTTCTGCTTGTGTCATATTTAAATCAACTCGGCGTCCCGAAATTCGTTGTCCAATTTCGGCCAGAATTGCCTCATCTGTCAGTTGTTTTTCTATATTCATAGTCGTAATATATGGCGAATTAATAGATATATTAGACTTATATCGTAATATATGACGATTTACAATATATTCGTATAATATATCAATATAATTCGTCATTTTTGACGAGTTATATTGATATATTTATTTATATCGTAATATATGGCGAATTGATTTAACTTGTGTTTTAGATTATAGGTTTATCAGATCTAATCATTAAATCCCTTAAATATAAGCATAAGCGCGATCAAAAAGGACTTGGTCTTTATGCAGCTTGTGCTTCAGCAAGGCTTTTCTCAAAAACGGTCAATTGGTGCCGATGCCCGGAGTCGAACCGGGATGCCCTAAAGCACTACCCCCTCAAGATAGCGTGTCTACCAATTCCACCACATCGGCGAGTTGTACTGAGATTACTCTTTGGGAATCGAAGGAATATCAGATTCGGTTGTATTTAGAGTAGGAATATCTGTCGGTATCATTTCTTCGATGACCACTGGCTCGCTTTCCATGAGGCTCACTGGGGCTACTACACGCTCTGTTGCGATATAGCCAAGTAATAAGCTGTTACTTAGAAACAAAAATGCGAGCACGGCGGTTGCCTTGGTCAGGAAATTACCAGAGCCTTGACTGCCGAACACGGTCGAGGAAGCACCGCTGCCAAAGGCCGCACCTGCATCTGCACCTTTGCCGTGTTGAATAAGAATAAATCCTATCAAAGTTATGGCAACGACGACCTGAAAAACGAGTAAAACTAATTGTAATGATTGTGCGTTTAAAAATTCCATCAATTCAAGATCCTTTAGCTGCATGGCATATGCTGAGGAATTCTTCAGCGTCTAGAGAAGCACCACCGATTAAACCACCATCAACATCGACCATGTTAAAAATTTCAATTGCGTTGGCAGCTTTGACACTGCCCCCGTAAAGTATTCTGATCTTATCGGCCACTGCATCATCATGCCGAGCCAATAATAATCTCACAAATGCATGTACTTCTTGCGCTTGTTCAGGTGTTGCTGTCTTACCTGTGCCAATCGCCCAAACCGGTTCATAGGCAATCACGGCATTATTAAATGACGCAATCCCAGCCACTACTATGACAGCATTTAACTGTCTTTCAATCACTGCTTCCGTGTCCGCAGATTGCCTTTCTTCTAATTGCTCTCCGACACAAAGTATGGGAATCAAACCAGCTTCCTGTGCCCGTACAAACTTCTCTGCCACCAGTGTATCAGTATCATGATAGAGCGCCCGGCGTTCTGAATGTCCTACAATGGCGTACTTACAGGAAAAATCTTTCAACATATCTGCTGAAACCTCTCCGGTATACGCACCTGATTCAAGCTGCGAAATATTCTGCGCGCCTAACTTGATGTCCGTATTCTTGAATGTCTCTGCTAATTCCGCCAAATAGACATATGGTGGGCAAAGTGCGACTTCAGCATCACATCCAGACTTCAGGCCACTAATGACACCTTCCAATAAGGGACGAATGCTGGCCAGCGATCCATTCATTTTCCAGTTCGCTGCAACTAGTGGTCTGCGTTGCGCCATCTTATTGTTATACCCATACCTGAAAGGGCAGGAATCTTAATATATTTAGTGGTCTGAGTATACCCAGGATATCTGGAAATGCAGTATTCAGAGTGTGTTCATTTTCATTCAAGGCAAGGCACGACGATGCCGCATGGCCGCCCCCTGCAAAGAGGAGTAACGCTGCCATGGATGGTAAAGGGACATGCTATGGATACTGCATTTCCAGCTATCCTGGGTATTAACTCTCGTAGGGCAATAACTGAGCTAACGAGCCCCTAAAACTGCCTAATATAAGTTGCTGAACATAGGTATTGAACATGCGGGATAGATCAAGGAATATGGCGCCCCCATGATTGACAATAATGACAGATGGATCCCACCTTCATCAATGGGGGAGGTGATCAAGAATATCTTGCTCCCGTCGCAGCTATATATTCGTTATCTGGTCAGAAAAAACCTGCGCAAAGGCTAGCCAGAATTACATCTTTTACCATTCTTGGTCAACAAGGAACAACAAGCCATCGATATCGGCGCTAACAAAGGCGTTTATACACATCTATTGGCCAAACTTGTAACTTTCGTCCATGCCTTTGAACCTAATCCAAAAATGTTCAGCGTACTCACGAAGTGTTTATCTAAAAATGCCAAAGCTTATGACGTCGCGCTGTCTAATGAATCGGGGTCAGGAGAATTATTGGTCCCGATGAGTGGACGGAAAAAGGCTTATTCCAACCAGGGGGCTAGTCTGAACAGACAAAAATTCAGTGGTGAACATGGTGTCGTACATATAGAAACACGCACACTGGATAAGATTGGATTTATCAAGATCGATGTTGAGGGTTATGAACACGCTGTGCTTAAAGGCGCCAAAGAAACGTTAATGCGTTGTCGACCGACGATGCTGATTGAGCTTGAAGAAAGGCATACCGGAGTCGCCATAGAGAAATTAGTGGAAGAGGTTGAAGCCTACGATTACCAAGCGTATTTTCTACGTAATCAGAAATTAACACCCTTTACACAATTCGACCCGGTGTTGGAACACCGAAACCCTGAACATCGAATTAATTATGTGAATAATTTTATATTTTTACCGAAATAATCTGTACGAGAAATTATAAAACACTTTTTTTTATTCCTGAATGGTTGCTTACTTATCTTCCTTTGGGTGTCCTGCCGGGTGATTTCTTTCTTACGCTGGGTTTTGAAACTCGCTTGTGCCGTGACACAGATGAAGTCTCCGGTTTTATATTAAGCCATTCATACAATTCATTAATTTCTCTATCATCAAGTTCTCTGATAGTGCCTACTCGTGAGCTGCGGGATAACACAGCCGGACCGAAACGAACACGAATCAAACGGCTCACGGTAATCCCTTGTGATTCCCAAAGACGTTTCACTTCATGATTGCGTCCTTCCATGAGAGTAACGTGATACCAATGATTGGCACCGTCTCCACCAGAATCAACAATATCCGAAAAATGTGCCGGGCCATCTTCTAGCTCCACACCTGATTGCAATCGATCGAGCATTTCTTGATCAACTTTACCCACCACTCGAACCGCATACTCACGGTCTACACCTGATGATGGATGCATTAAACGATTCGCAAGATCACCATCGTTGGTAAAAAGTAATAATCCATACGTATTAATATCCAGTCGCCCGATGCCAATCCATCGTGAACCTTTTAAACGAGGTAATTTTGAGAATACGGTCGGTCTGCCCTCTGCATCTTTTCGAGTACAAATTTCTCCTGCAGGTTTGTGATAGGCAATAACTTTTGTTTTTGTATCCGCTTTTTTGGGAAATTTAATTTGTTTTTTATCTAGCTGAACTCGATCTTCAGTAGTGATTGAGTCACCCAGCTTGGCGAGCTTGCCACCGACTGTGATGCGTCCTTGCTTGATCCACGATTCTATTTCACGTCGTGAACCCAGACCCATACGCGCCAGAACTTTTTGAATACGTTCAGGCATTTTTTTTTCAGGCATGATTTTTTCAGACATGAGTAGCTACAAAGAGCCAGACCTTAATGATGATGTTTAAAATTTATAATAGTCAGCTAAAAATAATCAACCAAAGGGAACCACGTTATCTTCGTCGCTAACAACATTGTGAGTTTCTTTTGATTTATCTGCTTCAGGTTCAGGAATACTCTCACTGTCATCAGTCTCAACTTGTTCAACATTCGGATATAATTTGGTTGTATCTGGTTTGGCGGCGTCAAGTCTACCAGCTGCTGCTTTATCTACTTGTACCTTAGCTTCTTTTTCAAGTTCTTCAAACAAATCAGGATTGATTTGATCAAAATCTTTTATCTCGGAAAGCGAAGGTAACTCTGAAAGTTTTTTCAGATTGAAATAATCCAGAAACTCTTTTGTTGTGGCTAATAATTCGGGTTTGCCAGGGATATCCCTCTGACCGACAACACGGATCCAGTTTCGTTCTTGTAATGTCCTGATAATATTCGAGCTAACACTCACACCTCTAATCTCTTCAATCTCGGCACGTGTCATTGGTTGACGATAAGCAATAATAGCCAGTGTTTCCAGTAAAGCTCTTGAATACCTTGGAGGACGATCATCGAACAGATGATTGATCCACTCTGCATAATCACTATTGACCTGTACACGAAAGCCACTGGCAACTTCATTGAGTTCTATACCACGACCTTTGTAGTCTTCAGTGATTTGGTCAATGGCTGTCTTAATATCTGCTTTTTCAGGAATGTCAGACTCATTTTCAAAGATGGCTGATAACTGAGCCAGACTGACTGGTTTCTCAGACACCATCAGTGCAGCTTCAACAATATTTTTTAGTTGTTCTTGATTCATTATTATTTGGCTTCTACTTAAATACGATTTAATCTTTATGATGCAGCCTTGATATAAATAGGACCATTTATTTCATTTTGCACCATTTCTATCAGCGAACTTTTTAGTAATTCCAGAATTGCCAACAAAGCAACAATCACACCACCTCGACCTTCTTCTACACCGAACAGTTCCTTGAAATTTATAAAATCCTCGGCATTAATTTTATCCAGCACCATGGTCATACGTTCGCGCACAGACAATGCTTCACGTTGTATCCGATGATGTGTGTACATATCCGCTCTGGCCAGTACCTCGGCAAATACCCTAAGTAAAGCGTCCATAGAAACATCTGGTTGTTGCTGACTGGATTTTCTATCTGGAAATTCGGCAATAGTACCGAATATTTCGCGTTCATATCGAGGCAGCGCATCTATATCCTCTGCAGCCTGCTTGTATCTTTCATACTCCTGCAATCGCCTGACCAATTCAGCACGCGGGTCATCTTCATCTTCATTTTCATCAATGGGCCTAGGCAATAGCATTCTCGATTTGATCTCGGCCAGCATGGCCGCCATCAATAAGTATTCACCGGCCAAATCAAGTTGCAGATCATCCATCAAATCAATATAACGCATGTATTGTTCAGTGATCTGGGCAACAGGTATATTTACGATATCCAGATTTTGACGTTTGATAAGATAGAGTAAAAAGTCTAACGGTCCTTCAAATGCTTCAAGAAAGACTTTCAAAGCCTCTGGGGGGATATACAAATCTGTAGGAACCTCAGATAAAGGCTCACCATGGACCATCGCAAAGGGCATCTCTTTTTGGTTACCTCTTGCCTTATCCTTTTGGGCAGGATCTTTTTGGGCCTGATCTTTTTGGAACTGATCCTGAGCCTGTTTCAGGGTTTGGTTCGGAAGCTTAGACTGTTCCTCATTTTGGACTGCTTCTCCGTGGTTTTCTGGTAATGGATTATCTGACATATCTAACAATAATATTCTATTTATACTCAAGGCCCATGGCTTGTTTAACTTCACTGAGGGTTTCGCGCGCGACTTCTCGCGCGGCTTCACTGCCGTCACTAATAATACCACGTACTGTTTCGGGATCTTCCTGAATTTCCTTGGCCCTTTCGCGAATAGGTGACTGTTCTTTCAAGATAGAATCTATCAAAGGCCCCTTACAATCCAGACAGCCAATCCCGGCAGTTCGACATCCCGTCTGTACCCAATCTTTCACCTCATCATTAGAATAGACTTCGTGCAGACTCCAAACAGGACATTTCGCCGGATCACCCGGATCATCACGGCGCACACGATTGGTATCGGTTGGCATGGTTTTAATTTTTTCTTCCACACTGGCAGGACTTTCTCGCAAGGTTATGGTATTGCCATAGGATTTGGACATCTTTTGCCCATCCAGACCGAGTAATTTTGATGCAGGCGTCAATAGTGCCTGTGGCTCGGGCAATATGACCTTGCCCCCGCCTTCCAGATAACCGATTAAACGTTCCCGGTCTCCAATGCTGATATTCTGTTGTCCTTCAATCAAGGCGCGTGCCTTTTCAAGTGCCTGACCATCACCTTGTTCCTGATAATCTTTCCTTAAATCATGATATAGACGGTTATTCTTTTTACCCATTTTTTTGGCGGCAGCTTCTGCCTTATCTTCAAAACCCGCCTCGCGACCATAAAGAAAGTTAAATCGACGGGCGACTTCACGGGATAATTCCACATGAGCGACCTGATCATCGCCGACCGGGACATGCCCGGCCTTGTATATCAATATGTCGGCAGTCTGTAACAAGGGATAACCCAGAAAACCATAGGTGGTGAGGTCTTTATTATTGAGCTTTTCCTGCTGGTCTTTGTAACTCGGCACCCGTTCTAGCCAGCTGAGTGGCGTGCACATCGAAAGCAAAAGATGTAATTCCGCATGTTCAGGAACACGAGACTGAATAAAAATCTTGGCGGCACCCGGGTCGATCCCGACGGCCAACCAATCAATCACCATATCCCAGACACTTTCTGAAATTACGTGGGGATCTTCATATTCTGTGGTTAATGCATGCCAATCCGCGACAAAGAAAAAACATTCATATCCGTTTTGTAAGGTTAGCCAGTTTTTAAGTACACCATGATAATGGCCGAGATGCAGTTGCCCTGTCGGCCTCATGCCTGACAGAACTCTCTGGTTTGCAATACTGATCAAATAAACATCCTCAATGATTAAACTCTAAATATTTGCGCAGTATACATCTATACCCTAGATACTTGAAAATGCGGAATTTAGACGACTGCAGGGATGGAGTCGGTAGAGCGAAGCAGGAAGCCAGAGCCGAGTGCGTTTGTTTTTATTCAGAGCAAGACGCGACGACGCACATGGCCGCCCCCCTGTAAGAAGGACGACTATAGGGATGTAGTCGGTTGATAACGTCTGGAACACGTTATCTAGCACCGCCTCTCTGGATAAAAACAGATGTGTGAGGTGCATGGATGCGCAAGAGCGGCCTATAAACCTGCATTCTCAAGTATCCAGGGTATCTATGCCTATGGCAGAAATATCACCCATGCCTTCACGAACAACAACAACCTGACCATCTGCCAAATCAACGACTGTGGTGGCGCCTAATCCACAGGCACCGCCATCGATGACAAGATCAATTTGTCCACATAATTTATCTGCGATTTCACCAGGGTCAATCATTGGCAATTCATTACCCGGTAATATCATACTGGTACTGAGCATCGGCTCCCCCAGTTCTTCTAACAGATCCAGAATGATCTGGTTATCAGGGATACGTACTCCTATAGTCTTACGTTTGGGATGCTGTAATCGACTTGGCACTTCTCGTGTTGCCGCTAATAAAAAAGTATATGGTCCCGGCGTCACCGACTTCATTAGACGAAAAGATGAATTATGAACCTTGGCATACGTGCCTATCTCAGAAAGGTCTCGACACAACAGCGTTAAATTATGTTTCTTATCCAACGCCCTGATTCTTTGGATTCTCTCCAACGCAGTTTTATCGCCGATATGGCATCCCAAGGCATAGCAAGAATCTGTAGGATAGACGACAACGCCGCCTTTGCGCACAATAGCCGCCGCAGACTGAATCAGTCGCTTCTGCGGATTTGCGGGATGAATTTCTAAAACCTTTGTCATAAATAGTCTTGGCTAACTCTTTTCGATATGATTGCAACATTAAACTAATTTAAAAGGGCGTATATTACCTAAATGAAATTTTTGTTCGACTTTTTCCCGCTCATTGCCTTCTTCATTGCATTTTACTTTCCCGAAGATCGCCAACAAGGCATTTATGCTGCTACTTATACAATAATGGTGGCGAGTTTTATACAAATTTGTCTTTATTGGTTGTTATATAAAAAATTTGAAAAGATGCACCTTATCACCTTTGTCGTAGTATTGATTTTTGGTGGTTTAACGATCTACCTGCAAGATGAACTATTCATAAAATGGAAACCCACTATTGTAAACTGGTGTTTTGCAATAGCCTTGATCAGTAGCCATTTTATTGGCGATAAAACACTTTTCCAGAGAATGATAAATATGGCAGACAACAAATTAAATTTACCGTCACATGTCTGGATAAATATTAATATGAGTTGGGCGATATTTTTTATCTTCATGGGTTTTGTTAATCTCTATGTTGCTTTTAATTACAGCACTGAATTCTGGGTTAACTTCAAGGCATGGGGCATGACATTACTGAATCTGATATTTATTATAGGTATGAGTGCATATATGTATCGTTACATCAAAGACCATGAAGCAACATCACAGGAAGAATAATTATGTACTATGCAATCATATGTGCTGATGTCGGAGACAGTCTCGAAAAAAGAATGAGTGTGCGTGCAGACCATATTGCGCGACTACAAGCATTGCGGGATAAAGGTCGACTACTTATTGCTGGCCCGCACCCGGCGATCGATAACGAAGATCCGGGTACGGCCGGATTCACCGGGAGTTTGATTGTTGCCGAGTTTGATTCTCTGGAGGCTGCACAAGCGTGGGCAGACGCTGATCCTTATATCGCCGCAGGGGCTTATGAAAAAGTAACTGTTAAGCCTTTTAAAAAAGTTTTCTAAAATAACCAAGCATTAAGATTAATTATTGAAATGGATCGCATTGCTGAAATAAAAGCCCGGCTGGAGCAAGCTCTGTCTCCCTCACATCTCGATATTATTGACGAATCACATCTGCATGCAGGTCACGCAGGTGCCGCTAGCGGTGCTGGTCATTTTAATGTCACCATCGTCTCAGATAAGTTTGCAGATCAATCTGCTATTCAACGACATCGCATGGTTTATTTGGCAGTGGGCGATCTAATGCCATCAGAAATCCATGCCTTGAGCATCAATGCGCAAGTACCTAAAGAATATGACACCGGAAAAACATGAGTAACACCCAAACTTGCAAACCATTTCTTAAATGGCCCGGTGGTAAATACCGCTTAACAAATCGTATTAAAACAAAATTAGGAGTAGGTAACCGACTGGTTGAACCGTTTGTTGGTTCAGCGGCAGTCTTTCTGAATACTGATTATGAAAACTATCTGTTGGCTGACACCAATCAAGACTTGATTAATGTCTACCAAACTCTGCAATCAGAAGGTCCTGTTTTTATTGCTTATTGCAAAACTTTTTTTACACAAAAAAACAATGTTGAAGAACAATATTACATATTCAGAGAAAAATTTAATACTTCTTCAGATAGCCGATTAAAATCCGCCCTGTTCCTTTATCTAAATCGACATTGTTACAATGGGCTCTGCCGCTATAACGCTAAAGGTGAATTCAATACGCCATTTGGTCGTTATAGCCGACCGTATTTCCCAGATAAGGAAATGCTCATTTTTTTTCAGAAGGCAAAAAATGTTGAGTTCATCTGTGCTGGTTTTTCGGAAACAATGCGTCAAGCGATAAAGCATGATGTTGTTTATTGCGACCCTCCTTATGTCCCTCTAAGTAAAACAGCAAATTTCACTGCTTACGCTGCAGGTGGTTTCAATTGGGAAGATCAAATCGAATTAACTGATTGGGCAAGCAAACTTTCCGCGAAGGGGATACAGGTAGTAATCTCAAATCACAATACGCCAACAGCAAGGGAACTCTATAAGGAAGCAGGGGCAACAATGGAAAAATTCAAGGTCAGACGCACCATAAGTTGTAACGCAGATAAGCGGAACCTTGTTGGAGAATTGCTAGCAGTTTTTGGATAATGCAAACAATCATTTGTACAAATTAATATTTACTTAAAGATAAACATAATTATAAATAGATATGAGTGACACAATTGAATTAGCCAAAGACTTGATCAGCCGACGTTCTTTGACGCCTGAAGATGATGGCTGTCAAAACATGCTTGCAGATAGACTAGGAACAATTGGCTTCAAAGCAACACATCTACGATTTGAAGACGTTGACAATCTTTGGATCACTCACGGACAAGGCGATCCTGTATTTACCTTTGTCGGCCACACTGATGTAGTTCCTACTGGCCCTCTGGAAAAATGGGATTCAGATCCATTCACACCAGAAATTAGAGACGGTATGCTTTATGGTCGCGGTGCTGCGGACATGAAGAGTGGCATTGCTGCATTTATTACCGCTGTTGAAAGATTCATTTCTCAGAATCCTGAACATATTGGCACCATTGCCTTACTCATCACCAGTGATGAAGAAGGCCCATCCATCAATGGCACTAGAAAGGTTGTTGATTACCTCCAAGAAAATAATATCAAAATTAAATGGTGTCTGGTTGGCGAACCTTCAAGCGTAAAGAAAATAGGTGATGTCGTTAAAAATGGTCGTCGAGGTTCGCTCGGCGCAACATTGATAGTCCGCGGGGTTCAAGGTCATGTCGCCTACCCACATCTGGCTGATAACCCTGTACACAAATTGGTTCCTGCACTGGATGAACTTTGCGCCAAGGTGTGGGATGAAGGCAATGAATTTTATCCGCCCACTTCTTTCCAGATATCAAATATTCATGCCGGAACAGGTGCAGATAATGTTATCCCGGGACAAACAGAAGTCCTGTTCAACTATCGTTTTTGTACCGAAATCACAGAACAAGAATTGAGAACACAAACAGAAGCTATTTTTGATAAATATGATCTCAACTATGAAATAATCTGGAGACTATCCGGCCATCCTTTCCTGACACCGGAAGGCAGTTTAATCAATGCAGTCAAGTCAGCCGTCAAAGACGTCGCTGGTTACGATACCGAACTTTCTACCGCTGGCGGCACCTCTGATGGTCGATTTATCGCGCCAACGGGTGCTGAGGTTGTCGAATTAGGTCCGCTGAATGAGACTATCCACAAATTGAATGAATGTGTCAGTGTTGAAGATCTCGACTTACTTTCAGAAATGTACGAAAACATTCTAAACACCCTGCTCCGCCAGTAGTATTTAAACTATAATCAAATGCTACATTAAAGATTATTCACAAAAGAATTATGACTATCATTAAACAACAAGACCTTATCGAAAGCGTTGCTGACGCCCTGCAATTTATTTCCTATTTTCATCCTGTTGATTTTATTCAGGCAGTCCACGAGGCCTATAAGAAAGAAGAATCAAAAGCCGCTAAAGATGCTATGGCACAGATTTTAATCAATTCCCGCATGTGTGCTGAAGGTCACCGACCTATTTGTCAAGACACTGGAATTGTCACTGTATTCCTTAAAGTCGGCATGGATGTTCAGTGGGATGCGGAAATGAATGTCACCGATATGATCAATGAAGGTGTACGTCGTGCATATAACCATCCTGATAATGTCTTACGTGCTTCTATTCTTTCTGATCCCGCCGGTGCCAGAATAAATACCGGTGACAACACTCCTGCTGTGATTCATATGGAGGTCGTCAAAGGCGACACTGTTGATGTGCAAGTCGCGGCTAAAGGTGGAGGCTCTGAAGCGAAAGCAAAATTTGTCATGTTAAATCCGTCAGACGACATTGTTGATTGGGTTATTAAAACCGTACCAACGATGGGTGCAGGTTGGTGTCCCCCAGGCATGTTAGGCATCGGTATTGGCGGTACTGCTGAGAAAGCCATGGTGCTCGCTAAAGAATCACTCATGCAATCTATTGATATTCATGAACTCAGAGCGCGTGGCCCACAAAACCGTGCAGAAGAACTCCGTCTGGAAATTTTTGACGCTGTGAATGATCTCGGTATTGGTGCACAGGGCCTTGGCGGTTTGACAACTGTCCTCGATGTTAAAGTCATGGACTTCCCCACACATGCAGCAAATAAACCTGTGGCTATGATTCCAAACTGTGCTGCGACTCGCCATGCACATTTTGTATTGGATGGATCGGGTGCTTCATTACAAACACCACCGAGTCTGGATGATTGGCCTGATATCACCTGGGATGTAGGACCTTCTGCAAGGAGGGTGAATCTTGATTCCATCACCCGTGATGAAATCAGTACCTGGCAACCGGGAGAAACTATATTGTTGTCCGGAAAAATGCTGACAGGAAGAGATGCCGCGCATAAACGCATACAAGACCTCATCACTAAAGGTGAGCCGCTACCGGAAGGGTTAGATTTTACAGATCGTTTTATTTATTACGTTGGGCCCGTTGCCCCTGTCCGTGAAGAAGTCGTTGGCCCTGCAGGACCAACAACAGCCACGCGCATGGATAAATTTACCGAGATGATGTTGGATAAAACCGGACTTATGGGCATGGTCGGCAAAGCAGAACGCGGACCTGCGGGTATAGAAGCAATTAAAAAACATAAAGCTGTTTATTTAATGGCCGTCGGTGGTGCCGCTTATCTTGTATCGAAAGCCATTACCGGTTCAAAAGTTATCGCTTTTCCGGAGTTGGGAATGGAAGCCGTGCATGAATTTGAAGTTAGAGATATGCCTGTCACGGTTGCAGTTGATGTCAACGGCAATGCCGTTCATAAAACCGGCCCACAAGAATGGCAGAAAATTATATTGCAACGCAAGACGGCATAAAATCTTGTTTTAATATTACCCTACTTTATGAGTCCGGTTAATGACAATTTATTCGGACAGATGTATAGCAGTACAGAGTCATTCCCCATATCTTTTAATGATTTCCTTAAATGTAAGTTGACATAACAGTTCGCAAGACTAAAATAATAGTTGAATATACATTCAACTATTATTTGAAACGTATCCAACGCATAGAAATATCAAAACCTTTGGGGGGTAAACCGCGATGACTTCAGTAGTTCAACCAGTAGCACCCGGAACATCAGATGATCCAAAAGTTAATGAGTTAATCCAACAGTCTATTGATGGCTGGTGGCACGATTCTGCAATGATGGGCGCTATTGCCCACCAACCGGATTTATTAAAAACTATCCTGCCAGTATTCGAATCTTTTTTTATTGCTGGTCGTATTCCAGCACATCAATTTGAGATGATGCGTCTTAAAACTGGTGAAATAAACCGCTGTGGCTATTGCATGACTGTTCGTGCCGCTGGTGTGGTAGACGAAGTCGGGCCAAAAGAAGAAGCCTTTATGGGTGAAATTGATGAATCAGCCTTTACTCGACGTGAATATCTCGGCATAAAATTAGCGGAATACATGGCTGGTGATCCAAACTATATTCCTGACGAGTTTTACGATGATTTAAAAGAAGCATATACCAAAGAAGAGGTCGTAGAACTCATTTTCGCCTGTAGTGTTTTCAATTTTGGCAACAAATTCAATATCACGATGCGACTTGATACTACCGAAGAAAGCGATTACGAGAAGGAAATGGCTTATCCGTTTGTTCCCAAGGCCGCCGCTAATGGCTGAGGCAAATACCGCTCAAGAAAGCGACGCTTCTAATTTTTACGATTCAGATACAAACGGAAGTAAAGAGGCCATCCAACAGGGTGGCCTCGTAATGCTCGACTTTTGGTCTACACACTGTGGACCTTGTCGATCGTTAATTCCACTGCTGACGGAAATTGCAGGAAAGTATCCTGAACTTACTATCATGAAGATAAAGATTGAAGAAAATGACAGTTTAGCTGATGAGTACGATGTCAAAAGTGTGCCTTCATTATTGCTGTTTAAGAATGGTGAATATTTAGACAGACTCATAGGCAAGACACCTTTTCCAATTATTGATAACTTTGTCAAAAAACACGCATAGTGAATGACAGATGCTTGAGGCCTCATTGGTTGATAATTGAGTTTTGTTAATTTTAAAATAGGAATCTCTCATTGGCTCGATTAAGAGAATTTGACTACGAGGCAACGCTTACTAATGCTGGTAGGCAATTTTGGGCCAATGGCTATCAGGCAACGTCTATTCAAGACATTGCCTCAGCCACTGGTGTCAAGACAGGCAGTCTCTACCTGGCATTTGGCGATAAAAAAAGATTGTTTCTAAAATGCGCCAAGCACTATATGGAACATACTTCATACGAAGCCGTACTACGAGCGAACTCTGATACTCCTTTAAAAGAAAGCCTTAGTAAGGTTTTTGCCTTAATAGTTGAAAGTTGTGACGATGATGAACGAATGGGTGGATGTCTGGTAACAAATTCCGCCTATGAATTAGCCTCGGTAGATGAAGATATATTTGATGAAATGATCATCTATCTTCAGCAGATGAAGCAGACAGTCTACTCTCGCATAAAGATAGCAATAGAAAATGGTGAGATCGGTGAGAAATATGACGCAGGATCATTGTCCGCCTACTACATGACACTTATTCAAGGTCTGTTAGTTTCTTCAAGAGTCACAAAAAATAAAGCCGAGATGAAAAAAGCGATTAAAGTCGGCCTGGATTTACTGGGATAACATAGAACGACCATTACGAAAAACTTTAAACTCACCTTTTTCCATAATATTCCAGTCTTCATCATCAGTCAGGGGTCGAGAGGCAATAACTGTAACCACATCTTTTTCAGTCGTATGCCCTTTGAAGTTGATGATCTCTCCGGTATCGATCAAACGCGCTATTCCAAATGGATGACGTCGCGTGATCCAGCACATATTGTTCGTACAATAAGTATATAGATAACGTGAGTCACTTAATAAAAAACTAAATACGCCTAATTGATTAATATCTTTTGCCAATTTATGAATGGATTCCCATAACACTTTATTGTCTTTTGGTTTCTCTCGGTATTTTTGTCTTATTTGATCCATCATCCAGCAAAATGCATATTCACTATCAGTCGTACCAATTGGTTGATAGAATTTTAAAGGACGTTTTTTAATGCCGCTCAGTTGTCCGTTATGTGCAAAAACCCAACTACAGCCCCAAAGTTCTCTCGAAAAAGGATGAGTATTTTCCAGGCAAACCTTGCCTCTATTCGCTTGGCGTATGTGACTTATGATTATTTTACTTTTGATGGCATGACGCTGAATAAGCTCGGCAATCTCAGACGCAACACTCGCCCGGGGATCATGGAATGAGCGACTACCACGCCCTTCATACAAACTAATGCCCCAACCATCTTTGTGTGGCCCAGTTTTACCACCGCGTTGAACCAGGCCTTTAAAACTAAAGCAGATATCTGTCGGAACATTGGCATTCAGACCTAAAAGCTCACACATCATGCATCATTCCTGTTAAATAAAGGTGTTCATTCTAACTCATAATTCCTGCATTCGAAGACTTCAGTCATTTCAGTTTTTATTGTTATGATGTAAATCTCTGTCCTCGATTGCAATCGTAACTGGAATAACAACAGTTTTTATGATATTTCTTATACTATGAAAATATTCAACAGAATTAGAAATGGTTCCTTCCTGATCCTTGTCGTATTACTGTTGTCTGGCTGCGAGCAAGAACCTGAGGTAACCACTGAAACACTAGCACCAGTAACTCAACAAGAAACCCAACAAGAAGTTGTTATCGCACTTAGCAACCCTCCTTCATCGGCTCACGTTCAGACCGATACTCAATTTACGATTGGCAATAAACGTTATCTTTATGATATTTCCAAACACTCGACTGATGATTTAAAATTATTGCTTCAACGAGCAGAAGAAATTAATCAGGCGGAAACAGAGAAACCTGACAATCTCGAAATTGTAATGATTCTTCATGGCCCTGATATCAATTGGTTCACCCTGGATAACTATGATGAGAATAAAGATCTCGTCGATCTTGCTAAACGGTTAGATGCCTTTGATATTATTGATTTGAAAGTTTGTGAAACTTCAATGGATTATCTGGATATAGACCGGAAACAAATTCCGCCCTTTATTGAATCAGTGCCCTATGCCCCTGATGAGATAAGTCGATTATCAAATGAAGGCTATATACATCTGTAAAATAATTATTATAGAGTTACTAAATCAAAACCTAAGAAAATCTCCCTGTCGAAAATCATCAGTTTTAAAACTAAAAGTGTTGATAACTACTACCTGAAGAATCAAATCCAGTGCCGTCTGAGTCTAGACAGATCAATTTACTTCCCTCAGTAATTCTACCAATACAATTTACTGAAACATTAATATCCTTGAATACGTCGATGATCTGATTATGATTCTCTGAACAAGCAGTGAAACAAAGTTTATAATCATCACCAGAAGTCAGCGCATAATTCCAGGCATCTTGTTTATTTATACATTGTTGCATTGCTTCTGATAACGGAATATTTTCCATCTTAAGCTCTGCGCCAACATGGCTAGCCTCGAGAATATGACCTAAATCAGAAATCAATCCATCTGATATATCAATCGCACTACTCGCAATGTCGCGCAAACGAAGACCTGCCTCGATACTTATCTCTGGCCTATTTAGACTATTAAGAAAAAACGTCTCGTGCTCATCCGCTACCACAAGCTTTTGTTGAATTATATCCAGACCAACACCTGCATCGCCCAATGTTCCACTTATATAGATCAGATCATCTTGTTGCGCTCCGTCACGTCTGACCGCCTTACCTATGGGAACTAATCCTTGTATCTGTATTGTGATCGACAGTGGTCCTTTACTCATATCACCTCCAATGAGACTGACCGAATGTTGTTTGGCTAGTTCGAGGAAACCGGTGGAAAACTGTTCTAACCAGGCATCGTTAGATTCTGGAAAGGTAATAGATAATAAAACCCATTTCGGTAGTGCGCCCATTGCCGCCATGTCACTGAGATTTACGGCCAATGCTTTATATGCGATATCAGAAGGAGTTGTGTCTTTGGGGAAATGCGTTTCTTCCAATAGTGTATCTATTGAGAGCACGACTTCCATATCAGGAGGGATTTGAATAACCGCTGCATCATCGCCGATACCACATTGGACAGATGAATCATCATCTGTAAGATTCTGGAAATACTTTTTGATTAATTCAAATTCTGACGAAGACATTTATCAAATGATCAGTTAAGAAACATTCTTCATTTCTACTTTTCTGATTTTTTTTGCCGCCTTATCTAGGACACCATTAATATATTTATGTGATTGTTCTGCGCCAAACATTTTTGCTAAATCTACCGCCTCATTCAAGACTACCCGACAAGGTAGTTCCGGGTGAAATTTTAATTCATAAACTCCAATAAGCAAAATTGCTTTCTCAACAGGATCTAATTCATCCAACGGTCTATCCAGAAATGGTGTTAACTGCTTATCCAGTTTTTTATTTTCCTTAACTATCCCGAGTAAAATTTCTTTAAAATAATCAGTGTCAGCTTTTTTCAGTTCAGATCGTTCATTGACGAATTCATTTATTACATCCTGTATCGGCGTATCTGACATACCCCATTGATACAACGCCTGTACCGCAGAACGGCGTGCGCGCATGCGTGCGTGTTTGGAGAATGGTTTCTTGCCGACAGCTTCTATTTTCTGGGCCATTATTTTAATGCCCTGAACACATTAACCATCTCAATTGCAGCTTGTGCTGATTCTGAACCTTTATTACTTTCTTCTGCACCGGCTCGATCCATAGCTTGTTCCGTATTATCGACAGTTAGCACACCAAAGATCACAGGGATATCATTTTCTATTGAGATTTGTCCAAGCCCGCGAGCGCATTCCGAACATATATATTCGAAATGAGGCGTGTCTCCTCGAATCACGGCCCCTAGTGTGATGATTGCATCACATTCACTATGTTTTATCACATGTTGAACTGCTGAGGGGATTTCGAAGGCACCAGGCACACGAACAATAGTGATATCTTGATCTGATAATCCCGATGTTTTTAAAGTGCCTAGACAAGCCTCTAGCAGTCGGTCAACAACGAAACTATTAAAGCGGCTCGCAACCACAGTAATTTTTGCGTTATCAAGTTTTGACTTACCTTCGATTAAATTATATTCAGACATATGACGACCACATCATCAGGTTACATATTCAACCACTTCAAGACCATAACCTGAAATAGCATGAAATCGTTTTGGTGCGCTTAGTAAACGCATTTTTTGTACGCCCAGATCAGATAATATCTGCGCGCCAAGACCTATCGTTCGCTGGTCTTTTGTGTTTTGTTTATTCATTTGTCCCACTTCATTGGAGCTTCCCTGACAAAATAATTTCAATTGCTCTGCCAACTCCTGTGATCCAAATTGATTACATAATATAACCACGACGCCCTGACCTTCATCTTGTATCCGTTTCAACACATCACTGATTGGCCATGCTGTATTCTCTCTTAGACTTCCTGTTAGATCATGAATTGGATTCTGCATATGTACACGTACTAACGTAGGATCATCCGCTGAAATATCACCCTTAATCATCGCCAAGTGCAAATTATTATCAATACTGTCTTCGTAGGCAACGATCTTGAAATCACCATATTCTGTCGGCATTTCATATTCTGCAACCCGCGAAATCGTTTTTTCATTTTCGATCCGATGTTGAATCAGATCTGCGATCGTACCTATTTTTAAGCCATGTTCCTTAGCAAAGATTTCCAAATCTGGCCTTCTTGCCATTGAGCCATCGTCTTTGAGTATCTCAACAATAACAGTGGCAGGCATAAGTCCCGCCAGCTTGGCCAGGTCACATCCAGCTTCAGTATGTCCAGCTCGTGACAGAACTCCACCGGGATGTGCCATCAATGGGAAAATATGTCCCGGTTGTACCAGATCAGATGGCTGTGCATTTTTTGCCACTGCTGTTTGTATCGTCAATGCCCTATCAGCTGCAGATATTCCAGTAGAAACACCTTTTGCCGCTTCAATAGACACAGTAAAGTTAGTGCCATGATTTGAATAACTATTGCCCGCCATCAATGGCAGGTTCAGTGTTTTACAGTGTTCCAGTGTCAATGTCAGGCATATCAACCCTCGGCCAAAACGCGCCATAAAATTCACATCTTCTGCTTTTACGGCAGACGCTGCGATCACAAGATCACCTTCATTTTCACGATTCTCATCATCCATCAGGATAATGATCTTACCCTCGCGAATATCTTCAATCAGTTCTATTGCTGTATTTAACGCCATTAAAATCTAGACCAAAATAGTTAAATTAGAAAAATTATAATTATGACACACTTCCAACGCTAATCTTGCAAGCGTTAGTGCTTATCTGAGACCAATGATTCCATGTATCGCGCCACAATATCGACCTCTAAATTCACTTGCGTGCCTTCAGTATATTCAGAAAATATTGTTTCTTTTATTGTGTGTGGAATAATATTCACAGAGAATGTTGATTCATCGACATCATTTATTGTCAGACTAACACCATCGATACAAACCGATCCCTTCTTACAAATGTATTTCTCCAATTCAGCCGGATATTTTATTTCGAACCGTTCCGATCTTGCATCGGTATATTTTTTTTGAACAATCCCTTTGCCATCAACGTGACCAGCAACCATATGACCGCTGAGTCGTGACGAAAGCTGGAGTGCTTTTTCCAAATTAACTTTATTATCGGCACCCAGTTCATTAAACGTTGTGCATGAAAGTGTTTCAACAGAAACATCTGCTGCAAAGCCTTTATCTCGTAGTTCAATGACAGACAAACAAACACCATTAACACTGATGCTATCTCCTATCTTTACATCTGATAAATCAAGTGATTTTGTGTTCAACACAAATCTTTTGTCGATACCGATGTCTTCGATCGATTCTATGCTACCCACGGCTTCGATAATTCCAGTAAACATATCTATACTTGCCCAATTATTCTGGTCGGTTAATGGTTGCTTTAATTCTGATGTCTTGGCCGATCGTTCTGATATCGGAAAAATTTAATACAACTCGATCTGACATATCTTCGATCATCGGTAACTGAAACAAACCTTTTGCATCCTGACCTAATAATGTTGGCGCGAGATAAATAATCACCTCGTCAATAAAACCTGCCTGCAACATTTCGCCAGATAATGTCGACCCCGTCTCTAGAAGAATCTCGTTAATCTCTTTTTCTTTTGCTAAATAATTTAATACATATTGGTAAAATTCAACACCTCTTTTTACATCAACAGCGACGAGTTCAACTCCGATATTTTCAAGTTTATTTTTCTTCTCTTCATCCTCTGATGCATGAAAAATAATTACATCACCTGGCAAGGTTAATATTTTTGCATCAACGGGGATATCAAGCCTGGAATCGAGTATGACTCTTAATGGTTGCTTTCCGTTCTCTTCCCATTCCTCTGCAGTCCAGCCAAATGCCTCAGGTGACCTGACATTCATTGATGGATCATCTTCTATAACGGTGCGAGCCCCAGTCATGACTGCAGAACTGCTTGCACGTAATTTCTGTACATCCATTCTGGATTCTTCACTACTTATCCAATTGCTATCTCCATTGTGTAGTGCCGTTTTTCCATCAAGACTCATCGCTAGTTTACATCTTACGAACGGGCGTCCGTGCTTCATGCGCATTTCAAAACCAGGATTTAGTTCTCGTGCTTGTATCTCCATCAAACCGCTTGTTGTTTCAATACCAGCAGCATTTAATTGCTGCATCCCTTTACCCGCCACGAGTGGATTTGGATCAATAGTTGCTGCCACAACTTTCTTGATACCTGCAGCAATCAACGCTTCTGTGCAGGGTAATGTCCGACCATGATGTGCGCATGGCTCAAGTGTTACATAGCACGTAGCCCCTGTGACATTCTCCAAAGCATTATTCTCAGATATATTTTTCAGTGCTACGATTTCAGCGTGTGCTTGTCCCGCTTTAAGATGCCATCCTTCAGCCAAGACAATATCGTCCTTGACGATAACACAACCTACACGGGGATTCGGATCGGTACTATAAAGACCACGCCGCGCAATTTGTAAAGCGCGCGACATATGAAGATAGTCTGAGGCAGTCCACATCAATTCTCTTCACCATCAGACTTTAATAAATCAAGCTGGCTTTCCTTTATCTCAGGAGGCAAATCATTTTCTAAACGTTCAATTTCATCAAGGAATGCACGCACATCTTCGAAACTTCTATAGACAGATGCAAAACGCACATAGGCGACTTGATCAAGTATTCGTAATTGTTCCATCACCCAATCACCAAGTTTGCGAGATTTAACTTCTCGTTCCCCTTCGGTCCTGAGCTTATGTTTAATCTGTGCAATTGCAATTTCTAACCTATCCATAGCCACAGGTCGTTTTTCGATAGCGCGCAACATGCCTGCACGAAGCTTGCCTTCGTTAAACGGTTCACGACGACCATCCGATTTCAAAATTCTTGGCAAGTTTAGTTCGGCAGATTCGTAAGTCGTAAAACGTTCTTTACATTTCGTGCATTCGCGACGACGACGAATCTGATCGCCTTCACCCACCAGACGAGAATCAATGACGCGTGTATCCATGTCAGAACAAAATGGACATCGCATTCATCTACCCTCCTCATTTAACAGAATTATAATTAGATACTTCAATATTTCCCCTAATCAACGACGCACTTCAACGAGTCACTTCTAACGAGACAGGGGATCGTATGAACGATCCCCTGTAAGCCATGACTACGAGTATTACGAATATAACGAATCAACTATCCGTAAAGTGGCCGACGTTTACAAAGTGCAAGAACTTCACCTTTAACCCGTTCAATCACACTTTCATCACCCATATTGTCCATAATGTCACAAATCCAGTTAGCAACCTGCTTACAATCGGCTTCATCAAAACCACGTGTTGTGATTGATGGTGTACCAACACGAATACCACTGGTTACAAAAGGTGATTGTGGATCATTTGGAACTGCATTTTTGTTGCAGGTGATATTGGCACGACCGATGGCTGCATCAACTTCCTTACCTGTCAGTCCTTTTTCAATCATATCTACCAGAAACAGATGATTGTCTGTGCCACCAGAAACAATTTTCAGACCACGTTCAACGAAAGTATCTGCCATAGCGACAGCATTCTTTTTGACCTGTTGAATATAAGTCTTGAAACTAGGTTCCAGACATTCTTTGAAGGCAACTGCTTTTGCAGCAATGGTATGCATATGCGGACCACCCTGATAGGCAGGAAAGACCATGAAGTTAATCTTCTTTTGAATTTCTTCATTGGCTTTACCCATAATAATTCCTGAGCGTGGGCCACGTAATGTCTTGTGTGTGGTCGATGTTGTCACGTCAGCAATCTGTACCGGACTTGGATATTCACCTGTGGCGCAAAGACCAGCGACATGAGCAATATCAGCAACCATAATGGCGCCTACTTTGTCTGATATCTCGCGGAAGCGTTCCCAGTCAACAATACGTGAATAGGCGGAAAAACCAGTCATAATCAATTTTGGTTTGTGTTCTAAGGCTAATTCTTCAGCCTGATCGTAATCAATATAGCCTTTGTCATCTAGACCATACTGAACAGCATCATAGATCCGCCCTGAAACATTCACTGAAGCACCATGGGTTAAATGACCCCCATGCGCCAGGCTCATGCCCATGATTTTATCGCCAGGGTTAATCAAAGCCAGATACACAGCACCATTGGCTTGTGAACCAGAATGCGGTTGTACATTCACCCAATCAGCACCAAACAGTTCTTTAGCACGATCGATGGCTAATTGTTCGGCAATGTCCACAAATTCGCAACCGCCGTAATAGCGTTTGCCTGGATAGCCTTCAGCATATTTATTGGTTAAATAAGAACCCTGACATTCCATCACACGTGGGCTTGTCATATTCTCTGAGGCAATCAGCTCAATGTGGTTTTCCTGACGCACACGCTCTGAATCCATTGCGCTCCAGAGTTCATCGTCGTAACCGGCAACTTTCATATCTTTAGTAAACATGTTCTTCCTCTCGCTAATAATAATTATATTTGAATTAAATCAGTCCATTAGCAATAAAGATTCTGCCCGATAGCACTAAGGGCTCTTTTGGCCACTTTTATACGGATTTGTCTGCAAGAATCATCCACCAGAGTAGCAAATAATAGCTTTTAATGCATTGTTAATATTAGGATTATCAGAAATCACAAGCATTTGGAGAATTGATAAATAGTGGCAAACAACGTCCTTTGCCAAAATACTCCTGAAATAATAATCAGTTGATTTTCAATGTATTATCAGGCATTTTTCCGCGGCAGCTGATCATCAATACAATCACAATCAATGTCTCACACGGCACTCACTGACTCTAGACAAATTAAAAGATTATGGAACTCGCTGAAATTATACGAATTCAGGCAGAAGCAGATTTGATTTACTCATTTGAAGAAATTGAAGCGGCTATCGAAAGAATGGCAGAAGAAATTACGCTCGAACTCGCCGACAAGAACCCGATAGTCCTGTGTCTGATGATAGGTGCCGTGATCCCCACAGGCAAATTGCTACCACTGTTAAATTTTCCGCTACAAGTCGAATACGTTCATGCCACGCGATATCAAGGTGAAACCAATGGCGGCGAATTGCACTGGATTAGAAAACCCACTATCGAACTCCAAGACAGACATGTTTTGATTGTTGATGATATTCTCGATGAAGGCACGACCTTAAAGGCAATCGTTGACGAATGTAAAAGCCAACAGGCAAAAACAATTCAGACTGCCGTGTTGGCAGACAAACAATTAAATAGAGAACGAACATTTAAGCAAGCGGACTTCACTGGCGTAATGGTTCCCAATCGTTATGTCTTTGGTTACGGCATGGACTACAAGGAATATTTACGCAATGCACCAGGCATCTACGCAGTTAAACCTGGAACCCGCAGTTGACCGCTACAAAATAGGCTAGCATGAGAATAAGAACAACAATGTTATTACTTTTGAATTCACACTCAGAGCGAAGACGCTACAGCATGTATAGCAGCCCTGTTTGCTCGTCTGGCTATGCGAAAAAACTCACTAAGGGAGCGGCCATTAGCTCATTTTTTCACTACACCAACCAAGCAAACAGAACCACTCTACACGCTGTCCAACTGCGGGTTCCAGGTTAGACTTATGAATAAAATTGCAATCATTGGTGGCACAGGCCTCACGTCACTTACAGGTGTCGAAATATCCGAGACAAGAGAAGTCGAGACACCTTATGGAAGTCCTTCCAGTGCCCTGAGTTTTGGAATTGTTGGCAAACAGGAAATCATTTTTCTACCAAGACATGGCAACCCGCACACTATCCCGCCACACAAAATAAATTATCGTGCGAATATTCACGCACTCAAAGAAAACGGTGTAGAAAATATTATTGCTGTTAACGCAGTGGGTGGAATAACGTCGGAGATGCGTCCCGGAAGAATAGTGATTCCTGAACAAACTATTGATTATACCTATGGCAGACATCAGACATTTTTTGAAGATGATCTGGATAAAGTCACACACATTGATTTTACAAATCCATTCAGTAAAGATCTAAGTAAACATTTAGTAACTGCCAGTTTAATGTCTGGCACAGATGTTTTTATTGGTGGCGTGTATGCGGCAACGCAAGGGCCTCGACTAGAAACTGCCGCAGAAGTTAAAAAGTTAGAAAAAGATGGCTGCGACATCGTCGGCATGACCGGCATGCCAGAAGCAGCACTTGCCCGAGAACTGGATATTAACTACGCGTGCCTTTCTTTAGTTGTGAATTGGGCAGCTGGTAAATCAGATCAGGAAATCACCATGGAGATTATTGAAAGTAATCTTGAGAAAGGAATGGGAAAAATAAAAACAATACTTGAAGAAACAATAAAAATAATTAGCTAACGTTTAAGCTGAGTTGTTGCGCATTTTACTGCACCATCAAACTCAAACACCTTGTTAGCATTATTTGCTTAATGCTTTTAACACTGCTTTAGGTTCTTTTGATACAACATTCAGTAAAACCAGTGCCGGACCTTGTGGCGTTCTATCACCACGCTCCCAATGACGTAATGTGCTAACACTAATTCCAAATGCAGATGCAAACTCGTTTTGAGACATGCCTACATTCGCTCGAATATTTTTTACATCAACAGGAGTGAATTCATGAACCACTGCTTTTCCTTTTTTGCCTTTAGAAAACTCTAGAGCTTCGTCAAGACCTTGTTTGATACTATCAAATGCTTTACTCATTTTCGGCCTCCATAGTTCTTAATAAGTAACGGAGTAAATTTAGCAAGATCGTTACTCTCGGATTTGGTTAAATTGGATCTTTCACCTTTACCAAATAAAGTTAATAAAAATAATGGCATAGATTCATTGTGATAGTAATAGATAACACGAACGCCACCACTTTTACCTTTGCCTTGTGCAGACCACCTTAATTTACGAATACCACCAGTTCCTTGCATGATATTGCCAGCCGCTGGGTGTGCAGCTAAATAGTTAATAAAGCTTAGTCTTTCTGTATTACTGAGTAATTTGTCAGATTTTCTCAGAAATTCAGGTAGTTCAACTATGGTTTGTATGGCTATAAGTATAATCCATTGGATTATAGATCGTCAATGTGGTTTTTGGGGTGCTAACAACCAAGCTGTGCGGCGTGAACGAAGCGCAGCTGAATTGCCGTCCACTTGCGGCGCCTTGTATACCGTACATCGTGCAGGAATAGCTTTATGTGCCGGAGCAGCGCCGGAACGCCCGAATATAGCGATGAGCAACAGTGGGCCGAGGAAAATGAGCGCCAGCGGCTCAGTTGAGATCAAGCGAACTATCTAGTCGATTGATTCTTTTCATTTCCACATTACATCAGAACCTTCCTTCACTGCGGCAGTAAGCAGGTTGATAAGAGGCAATGCCCGATTAGACTGGCTCACCTGGGGTTCATCTTCATCTTCAACGGTCGGCGCTGCTTTTGCTGCTTCGACACCGGCAGTTAATCGACTCAGTGCCGCGGGCACATCAGCCGACAGTATTGCGCTGGGTACGGTGCCGCTGTGTCCCATCATTTTCAGCATGGCCTGCGCGACATCGCCAAACATGGTGATGTCGGCATAAGCATCTGTGGTAAATGTAATCAACATATCGTTCTCCTCAAAATAATTATTTGACGCTTACATCGGATAATAATTTATCTGTACACGGACGCTAACAAACGTTTGGATTACGCTGTTTTTATCGTGTACTGAAACTCCTTATCTTTTTCGCCCCATCCTTACACGAGTAACATCTCGGTCAGTTAGCGGTAGCACATAGAATTTGCTTATCTTCATTCGTGGATATGGTCTTTTGCCACGATAGGGTTATGTCGTAAAAACAGAATTTCTACAATCAGGATAGCCAGCATTACGGCAGCAGCGACACCGACCACCAGTGGATCGCTAAATATCTTAATCCAGATGAAGCCAGCCAGAATGATCAGATCAAGGATAATGGCGACGATCAGAATACTGAGTCTTGCACCAATTTCATGCCGGAGATAACGCAGTACCCCCCAATGTACTGCCACATCCATAACCAGATAAAAGATGATGCCGAGAGCCGCTATGCGCGTCAGGTCAAAAAACATGGTCAACAGCAAACCTAAAACGACCGTATAAACGAGAGTATGCTTTTGGATGCTACCGGGCATGCCAAAATGGCTATGCGGAACGAGTTTCATCTCGGTCAGCATTGCCAGCATCCGGGAAACCGCAAATATGCTGGCGATGATGCCGCCTGCTGTTGCCAACATGGCCAGAACAACCGTAAACCAGACGGCGTATTCGCCCAGTGCAGGCCTTGCGGCTGCGGCCAGCGAGTAATTTCTTGTTTCGATAATTTCCTGAAGTGACAGATTACTTGCGACAGAAAAACCCACCAGTGTATAAATTACAACACAAAGAGCGATGGAGATCATGATGGCTCTGCCCACATTTTGGTGCGGGTCTTTCAACTCCGAGCCACTGTTGGTAATCGTGGTGAAACCCTTAAAGGCCAGGATACCGAGCGCCGTTGCGCCGATAAAGCCAGTCATTGAGGCGTCAGGAACCGCTGTTGAGAAATTTACTTCCACCTTATCGGCCACCATTACGCCGACGACGCCAAACAAAATGATGCCACCAATCTTGATAAAGCCGAGCA
>JBLHKO010000006.1:0-49399 GCA_047620145.1 Gammaproteobacteria bacterium
CATAACCTTTCCTGTTTCCTAAATGTTTTTCTTCTGTTGTGAAGACTTGAGGAAAGATTAGTGGCCGCGCGTTAGCGGTAGATTTCAGTAATGTAATGATTTGTTAACGACAGGTTAAGTATTGAAATGCACATATCCATGTGGCAAAAAAAAAGGTGGCTGGATACCACTCTTTAGAGTTTCTGACTCCCGCTAAGGAAAGGAGAGGAAGGAGTCAGAGTCATGAGACCAGGGTTATTGCCTTGTAAAAAAACCAGAATATCCAGGTGCTATTTATCATGTAAAACAGTGTGCTAATTGAAATATAATTTAACATCTTAAAACCTCCATCAATTTGAACTCTTGGGTAAAGATTAGAGGTGGCAGGTAAACGGCGTATGTCTGTCATGTGAAGATTTGTTAACGACAGATTACATTTTGTTAAGCAGGTCATTTTTATGAATGCGACGATGGAAACAGCAACGTATATAAGAATGGAAAAGGTAGGCAACAAATCCTGATAGGTCTAGTATGGAACCCAATGAGATTTACATGACAGCTATTTATTTACTAAGATCAAGTTGAATAATTTAATTTTTTATTAATAAATTTTGCATAAAACTAATGAAATCAGCACCTAAACTTGATGTGAAACAAGATCGCGCACAGCAATATCTCGATATCGCAGACGTTATCCTTGTTGCAATGAATCGCGTGGGTGAGGTAACCCTTATTAATCGAAAGGGTTGTGAGGTGCTTGGATATAAAGAGAACGAGATACTGGGCAAGAACTGGTTACAACATTTTCTTCCCGATGCTTTAAGCAAGGTGGTGAAATCGAAATTTAACAAGATCATTGCAGGCGATCTGTCAAAGGCGAAACGTTATGAGAATCCCATCCTCACCAGCACAGGATAAGAACTAACAATGGAACAGGAAGCAAATATTTTAGTCGTCGATGACGATGTTGTGATATGCAACCTTCTTGATCGTTATTTGACTGTGGCGGGGTACAAGGTCAAGACGGCAAGCAATGGCGAGGAGATGTATCGAAGTATCAAGATTCAAGCGCCTGATTTGATCCTCCTCGACCTGAGGATGCCTGGGAAACATGGTCTGGAACTGGCTAAAGAACTACGCAAGGATTCCGAGGTGGGTATTATCATCCTTACCGGCAGTGACGATAACGTTGACAAGATTGTTGGTCTTGAAGTCGGTGCTGATGACTATGTGGCCAAGCCGTTTGATGAACGCGAACTGCTGGCGCGGGTTCGTAGTGTGCTACGGCGTGTGCTGCATGATGATTCAGCACAGCATGAAGATAAGTCCATTGCAAAATTTTCTGACTGGACCCTGGATCTGACGGCACACGAACTGAGGTCGCCTGCTGGAGAAGAAGTTCGCCTGACCAGTTATGAATTTCAACTGCTCACTGCCCTGGTAAAAAATCCCAACCGGGTGTTAAGCAGGGATCAGATTATGGAAAAAATTACCGGACGCGACTGGATTCCATCCGATCGTAGCGTCGATGTTTTGGTATCGAAACTTCGTAAAAAGATTGAGGAAGATCTACATAAGCCCGTTTTCATAAAATCAATTCGTGGCAGCGGCTACAAGTTTACTAGCCGTGTGAATTATTCGTGATGGTTATGCAGACAGTGATAGACACTCATTTCTTTAGGTCTGTGATCATCTGCTCAGGCGTTAGATATAGTGATGGGCTACAGTCACTGTTCTACAATGCACGTGATTGATTAAGCACTATCTGTAGATTGGGGTTTCAAATACGATAGAGATACCGCTTTTACATAATTCCTGCCCTGCAATATATCAAGTTAAAGTAAAACCACCTTTGATTAAAAGAAATTGGTCGGCGTGAGAGGATTCGAACCTCTGACCTTTCACTCCCGAAGCGAATGCGCTACCAGGCTGCGCTACACGCCGATAGATAGTTACACCCAAGATACTCATGCTAGAAGCATCTTTCTACTGAAAATTTAGCCAGATTGTACATCGCATCCAGATATTTAGTGTTCGCAAATCGCTCTAATGATTCTATGGCAAGATCAGCTTCTTTCTGAGCAAGTTTTGCAGTGTATTCAATCGCCCCAGTCTTCTTCATAATCTGTTGGATGATATCGATGTTTTCCAAGCCGCCATTGATGACAGCGTTGCGGATGATATTTGCTTCATCCTCCTGACTATTCCACATAGCGTACAGCAAAGGTAGCGTTGGCTTTCCCTCTGTCAGGTCATCACCTATATTTTTACCCAGTGCTGAACTGGAAGCACTATAATCAAGCACATCGTCAATTAGCTGGAATGCCGTACCTAAGTGCATGCCATATTTTGCCATTGCCAGTTCGTCTTCAACATCGCGTTCGCTTAGAATTGCGCCTAATCTTCCTGCAGCTTCAAATAATTTTGCTGTTTTACTTTGGATTACATCAATGTAGTTAATTTCGGTCGTTTCCGGATCGTGACTGTTCAGTAATTGTTGGACTTCACCTTCTGCAATGGTATTGGTTGCCTCTGAAAGTACATCCATAACGCGCATCGAATTTGTATCAACCATCATTTGAAATGCTCTGGAGTAGAGAAAATCGCCTACCAACACGCTAGCTTCGTTGCCCCATCTTTGATTGGCTGTTTCCTGTCCCCGTCTTAGTATGGAGGCATCGACAACATCATCGTGTAATAGCGTTGCGGTATGGATAAATTCGATAATTGCCGCAAGATTAATATGTTGTGAGCCGGAGTAGCCAAAATGTCGTGTAATCAGCAGCAGCAGGGCTGGCCTTAGGCGCTTACCACCGCTGTTGACGATATGGTGACCTACCTGGTTGATTAAAATGACGTCAGATTGCAGGCATTCCCGGATAAGGGTATCAACCAAGCCCATGTCCTCAGCTATAAGGCTGCGAAGCGTGTCTATGTCGCTCTCTTCTTGGATTGGTGTTGCTGATTTTAGTGGTTTCACAAAATTAGAAATACGTTATTGAAATAAATGATTTGAATAGAATAGCCTAATTCTGCCAAGTCACAGGGTAGATTGCCATGAAAACCTTAAATATTATGTGTTTAAACTAATATATTGTGCCTTTTGACTTGTATATAAGGGGTGAATTCCTTAGAATTTGCGCCCTTTAGAAACACACTCTCCGGGGACGACCTCCGGCATTATTGGAGAAGCGTTATGTTTGCGGTAATTAAGACCGGTGGTAAGCAGTATAAGGTACAAGCAGGAGATCTGGTCAAGGTCGAAAAGCTAGATGCCGAAGAAGGCAAAACCATCAAGATTTCAGAAGTACTGATGGTAATTGATGGTGAACAGACAACAGTCGGCACACCTCATGTGAAAGGCGCAACCGTCTCAGCCAAGGTAAATTCTCACGGTCGTGGACCAAAGGTCAAGATTGTGAAGTTCCGCAGACGTAAGCATCACCGCAAGCAGATGGGTCATCGCCAGGCATATACAGAATTATCTATTGTAGACATTACGGCAAAATAACTGACCAAGAAAATAGAACATAGTGGAGTTGACATAAAATGGCACATAAAAAAGCAGGTGGTAGTACGCGAAATGGTCGCGATTCAGAATCCAAACGATTAGGCGTGAAGAAATACGGTGGTGAAGCTGTACTAGCAGGGAATATTCTGGTCAGACAACGTGGAACGAAAATGCATGCGGGAACCAATGTTGGTTTAGGTCATGACCATACCTTGTATGCCAAGGCCGAAGGAAAAGTTGTGTTTGGCAAGAAAGGACCGAAAAATCGCATGTTTGTGAATGTGGTTACGGGTTAATTATTAGAGAGAAACTAATGTCCCATACCGCCGCATAACGCGGTAGAAAATATAAATTATTAAAAAACCCCGCTAATGCGGGGTTTTTTAATTGTATGATTGGCAGGCGAATATGAAATTTGTAGATGAAGCATCAATAAAGGTCGAAGCAGGTGACGGTGGTAATGGTTGCTTGAGCTTCCGTCGTGAGAAATTTGTGCCACGGGGTGGGCCTGACGGTGGTGATGGTGGTGATGGAGGCAGTGTCTATCTTGTCGTCGACGAAGGTTTGAACACATTAATCGACTTTCGTCATAAAAGATTATTTCGTGCCGGACAAGGTCAAAAAGGCATGGGCAGAGAATGTCATGGTAAAGGTGGTGATGATTTAACGGTTAAAGTGCCTCTGGGAACCTTGGTTAAGGATGCTGATACAGGTGAAATTATTGGTGACATGATCTCTGCCGGGAAACCCTTATTAGTCGCTAAAGGCGGTTGGCATGGCTTAGGCAACATTCGCTATAAGAGTAGCACCAACAGAGCCCCCAGGCAGACAACAGAAGGTACGCGGGGTGAAAAGCGAACGTTACTTCTGGAAATGCAGGTATTGGCAGATGTCGGCTTGCTCGGGTTACCAAATGCTGGTAAATCGACCTTCATCCGGTCGGTCTCGCATGCAAAACCAAAAGTGGCTGATTATCCTTTTACAACCCTGTATCCAAATTTAGGCGTGGTTAAAATTGCCGCAGGCCATAGTTTTGTCATTGCGGATATCCCTGGGCTGATTGAAGGTGCTGCAGAAGGCGCGGGACTTGGAATACAATTTTTAAAACATTTATCAAGGACACATCTACTATTACATATCGTAGATATCGGATTTGAGGGTGATGTTGACAAGTCTGTTAAAGATATCCAGATTATTGAACGTGAATTAAGATCATTTGGTCATGGTCTAGAAGACAGACCGAGATGGATTGTGCTGAATAAAACAGATCTAATGACTGCTGAAGTTGTGCAAGAATTTAGTACTGCATTAAAGAAAAAACTGGCAACAGACATGCCTATGTTTCCAATATCAGCTGTAACGAGAGCAGGATGTAGTGAATTGGCGCAGGAAATTTATCGGTGGGTTGAGAAAAAGCAGCAACTAAATGCCCAAGAAAATACTGATAAAAACTCTGAGGAGAATCCACAAGATAGTTCCCTGGAAAATATGTCTGATGAGTGAATCAAGAAAAAAAATAAAACAGACTAAGCGTTGGGTGGTGAAGTTGGGCAGTGCTTTGCTTACCAATAACGGATGTGGATTGCGCGTTGATTCGCTAGATGCCTGGGTCAAACAGATTCACGAGTTAAGACAAAAAGGCCACGAGATTGTCATCGTTTCATCTGGTGCTACTGCAGAAGGTATCACTCGCCTCGGCTGGAAAAAAAGACCTCATGCCGTACATGAATTGCAGGCTGCAGCTGCGGTTGGACAAATGGGGTTGATCAAGGCCTGGGAGTCCTGCTTCCAGAATTATCAGATTCATACAGCGCAGATATTGTTAACTCATGAAGTAATATCAAATCGCGAACGTTATCTTAATGCGCGGAGCACACTAAGGACTTTATTGCAGTTAGGCGTTGTGCCTATCGTCAATGAAAATGATACGGTTTCAACTGAGGAACTTCGGTTTGGCGACAACGATACTCTTGCAGGTCTGGTGACGCATCTGGTTGATGCCGACTTATTGGTTTTGTTGACTGATCAGGAAGGTCTTTATGAGGCAGATCCACGCCTGCATCCACAAGCGAAATATATTAGTGAGGCCACCGCCGGAGACAAGAGTTTAGAAAACTATGCTGGCGAAGGCGGCATACTTGGTCGAGGCGGAATGTTGACAAAATTGAAAGCAGCTTCAATGGCCGCTAAATCTGGTGCAAGCACTATCATCGCTTCAGGACATGCCGACAATGTCCTCATAAAGATCGCGAATGGTGAAGCTTGCGGCACCTTACTCAGTAGCAACCAGGAAGCATTAACCGCACGTAAACAATGGTTGGCTGGACAGTCTCAATCCAATGGTAGATTAAAGATCGATCAAGGCGCGGCAGATGTATTAACGCAGCAGGGTAAAAGTTTATTAGCCGTTGGTGTTGTTGAAGTCGAAGGTGAGTTTAACCGCGGTGAAATTGTTGTTTGTATCGATCCTCAAGGTAAGGAAATCGCACGCGGGCTGGTAAATTATTCCGCCACAGAAACGCGTAAAATTATGGGACAGCCTAGTAATAAATTCGAAAGCTTGTTGGGTTATGTGGATTCAGCAGAGTTAATCCACCGTGACGATCTGATTTTGATTTGAGTATTAAAAAACAGTATAAATAAAGAAGCCGGCAATTGCCGGCTTTTTAATCATTCGCTTTCAATGAGTATTTTCTTTAGAAAAAATTCTACAATTAAAGTATGCGTATACGAGCGTTTAGACGACTCTTGTGGCGAGCTGCTTTATTCTTGTGAATTAAACCTTTATTCGCCATGCTGTCTATGACAGGGACGGTGGCTTGATATGCACTTGTAGCCGCTTCTTTATCTTTGTTTTCGATCGCTGCATCAACTTTTTTCATGAAAGTTCTTAGCATGGAACGGTGACCGGCGTTGTGTTGACGTCGTACTTCACTCTGACGTGCTCGTTTTTTTGCTGAGGCAATGTTGGCCAATGTTAAACTCCTGATTTGTTCTCGAGAATGTCTAAAATAATGTCTTTTTGAGGCGCGTAACTATGCTTATCTTGACCTTATTTGTCAATCCTTGTCGTTGAATATGATATCCTGTGGTTTACGGCACAAATGCCATAATAAACAGATAGATAGCTAATATATAGCTTAATTACATTAATTATTTCAAATTTGGTCACAGCCTAACTTGTCGAAACGTTTACTTAAATCAACATTTGTTGTCAGTTTTATGACAACCATCTCTCGTATATTTGGTCTAGTGCGCGATATCGTCATTGCCAATATTTTTGGAGCTGGCACAGGTTCTGACGCATTTTTTGTGGCGTTTAAGATCCCCAATTACTTACGACGGCTATTCGCAGAAGGAGGTTTCTCTCAGGCCTTTGTGCCGGTATTAACCGAATACAAAAATCAATGTGATGAAGCTGGAGTACGAGATTTACTGGATCACGTTAGTGGCAAACTGTCTTTGATGCTTTTTTGTGTCACTGTGGTCGGCGTCGTAGCAGCGCCTTTAATGATCATGATATTTGCTCCCGGATTTATGGGCGATGAAAGCAAATATGATCTTTCCGTTTATATGCTTCGAATTACTTTTCCTTACATTCTGTTCATTTCATTGACAGCATTTGCAGGTGGAATATTGAATGCTTACGGGCGTTTTGCTGTGCCAGCATTTACCCCGGTATTGTTGAATATCTCACTTATTACTTGTGCTATCTGGTTGGCACCAATGCTGGATCAACCTATTACTGCATTGGCTTGGGGAGTTCTCTTCGCTGGGATACTGCAATTGCTTTTTCAGATCCCTTTCCTGCTGGGCATGAAACGACTGCCACGACCTCGATTGAAAAAAGACCATTCGGGTGTCAGAAAAATATTAAAATTAATGATTCCTGCTTTATTCGCCATATCTATTTCTCAAATTAATTTGGTCATTGATATGCTTATGGCTTCGTTCCTAGTTACAGGGAGTATTTCATGGTTATATTATTCTGATAGATTGATGGAATTTCCATTAGGTGTTTTTGGTGTTGCTTTGGCGGTGGTGATTCTGCCAAATTTGTCAGAGAAACATACACAAGGAGATACGCGTTCTTTTTCACAGATGATGGATTGGGCGCTTAAGTGGGTATTTTTAATTAGTTTCCCCGCGGCCCTTGGCCTGATGTTATTGGCAGGGCCAATGTTAACCACAATTTTTCAGCATGGTGAATTCACGCCATTCCATGTTGAGATGTCAAGCAAGAGTTTGCTAACTTATGCAATAGGTCTGCCTGGGTTTATCTTGACCAAAGTGTTGCTAAATGGATATTTCTCACGGCAGGAGACAAAAACTCCTGTGAAGATCGGTGTGATTGCCATGTTTGCAAATATCATTATGAATCTTATTTTTATAGGCCCGCTAGCGCACGCTGGTCTGGCTTTGGCAACGTCTCTCGCTGCATTTATTAATGCCGGGTTACTTTTTTACTTTTTGCGGAAAGGAGAGTTTTACTTACCTGAAAACGATTGGTTAGTATTTATAGGCAGGATTATCTTTGCCTCATTAGTCATGAGTGCTTTGTTATTTTATATGCCTCCGGCTATTTCCCTATGGATCGGATGGGATGTATTCACGCGTGTAATTCAATTAGCGATATGGATTGTCGCAGGTGGCGCGAGCTATTTTGCAGCATTGTGGTTGAGTGGCTTGCGATTAAAGAATATGACGCTGAATGCAGGCCGCGGTCAAGATCAAGATTAGGGCTTAACTCTTTTCATGGAAATCATACGTAGTCTACACAATCTCAGACAACATCATAAAAAATGTGTCGCGACCATTGGTAATTTTGATGGTATTCATCTCGGTCATCAGGCGATTATTTCTCAGCTTAAAGAAATTGGACATAAACATGATCTCCCAAGCGTTATTATCATTTTCGAGCCGCAACCTCAGGAATATTTTTCTCCAAATAATGCCCCTGCAAGATTAACCCGTTTTCGTGAAAAGGTTGAGGAGTTGAATCGATTGGGTGTTGATCGTCTGGTTTGTCTCAAGTTTAACGAGAGATTAGCCAATCTTTCGGCCACAGAATTTGTTGAGAAACTTCTAATCGAGGGTCTGGATATTAGACATTTGGTGATAGGTGATGATTTCAGGTTTGGTAAAAATCGGCAAGGTGACTATTCAACATTGGAGAAGATGGCTGATGAATTCGGTTACAAAGTGGAGCATACCAATACCTGTTTGTTTCAGGAGACAAGAATAAGCAGTACAAGAATCAGACAAGCACTCGCAAACGACGATTTAAATCTGGCCAGCCAATTATTAGGCAGAGCCTATTCAATAAGTGGGCGGGTGGTTCATGGAGATAAACGGGGCAAGGAACTCGGATTTGCAACGGCAAACATGGAATTACACCGGCTTCACAGTCCAGTGGTAGGGGTTTATGTCACCCGTGTTTACATTACTGGTGATAATGGCCTTGGCGAGTCAAGTCATCACGCGGTAACGAGCATTGGTACGCGACCCATGTTTGATGGTGAAGGCATGCGTCTCGAGACACATATTCTGGATTTTGATAAGAATATCTATGCCAAATATATTCGCGTGGAATTTTTGGAAAAACTGAGATCAGAGATGAAATATTCAGATATAAATGATCTAAAAAAAGCCATTGAGTCTGATATAGGAAACGCGAGGCAGTATTTTTCTGATAATAGTTTTGGCATAGAAAGAAGTAACACTAGTATAGATTGAATAATAATTCGACTTCCCTATACTTCCTTGGCTTATTTTGTGACTCACATTTATGAGCCGATATTTGAGAACACTAGAACACACAACCGGATAGAAAATGGCTGAATACAAGGACACACTGAATCTACCAAAAACAGATTTCCCGATGCGCGGGAATTTGGCAAATAATGAACCTGTCATGCTGAAGAAATGGCAGGAAATGGATCTCTATGGAAAAATTCGGGCGCGTCAATCGGGTAAGAACACATTTATTCTTCATGATGGTCCTCCTTATGCCAATGGCGATATTCATATTGGTCACGCCGTTAATAAAATATTAAAAGACATCATTGTCAAAGCACGTAGCTTAAGTGACTACGATGCACCTTATATCCCTGGATGGGATTGTCATGGGTTGCCGATAGAGTTAATGGTGGAGAAAAAAATCGGCAAGGCAGGACATAAAGTCGATGCGCGCACCTTTCGTAATGCTTGTCGTGACTATGCGGCCAAGCAGGTTGAAAAACAGCGTGTTGATTTTCAGCGATTAGGTGTGTTGGGTGATTGGCAGAAACCCTACCTGACAATGGATTATAAAACCGAAGCAGACATAATCCGGGCATTGGGAAAGATAATTGATGCCGGTCATTTGCATAAGGGTTCTAAACCTGTGCACTGGTGTATTGATTGTGCTTCTGCATTGGCAGAGGCAGAAGTTGAATATGAAGATAAATCTTCTCCTGCGATTGATGTTCAATTTCCTTTAGTCGATCAAGAAGCCATTTGGTCATGTACTGAAGATGACCCTCAAGATAAAGGCCAGGGTTATATTTCAATTGTTATCTGGACCACAACGCCATGGACTTTACCTGCTAATCAGGCTGTCTGTGTCCATCCAGATTTTGAATACGTACTCGTCCAATGCCAGACAGAAAATGGCCCGCAACGATTGTTGTTGGCGAAAGAACTACATGAATCAGTGATGCAGCGATCTGGCGTTGAAGATTATCAGGTGATTGCATCATTCAATGGTGCTTTACTGGAAGGTCTCAAATTACAACATCCGTTCTATGATCGCGAAGTCCCGATTATTCTTGGTAACCATGTCACATTAGAAGCAGGTACAGGTGCAGTACATACTGCTCCAGGTCATGGGCAAGATGATTATATTGTTGGTTTGCAATATAACTTGGCAGTCTACAATCCTGTCGGCAGTAATGGTTGTTTTTTACCTGAGACGGAAATTTTTGCCGGTGAACATGTATTTAAGGCCAATAAACATGTAATTGAAGTTTTAATCGAAAAACAAATGTTGTTGCATCATGAACAATTGCAACATAGTTATCCGCATTGTTGGCGTCACAAAACACCGGTAATTTTTCGGGCAACACCGCAGTGGTTTATCAGTATGGATGCAAATGGACTGCGAAATAAAGCATTGGAAGAGATTAAAAATGTCGAATGGATGCCTGATTGGGGTCAACAACGAATCGATGGCATGGTGCGTGATCGACCTGACTGGTGTATCTCACGTCAAAGAACCTGGGGCGTGCCTATTGCAGTCTTTGTCAATAAACAATCAGGTGAGTTACACCCTGATTCACAACGCCTGATCGAAGAAGTTGCACTACGTGTTGAACAAAGTGGTATCGATGCCTGGTTTGATCTGGATGACAAAGAATTATTAGGTGATGAAACTAACGAGTACGAAAAAATTACTGACACACTGGACGTCTGGTTTGATTCTGGTGTTACGCATGCAAGTGTGATTGAAGCAGATGAACGATTAACCTTTCCAGCAGATTTATACCTTGAAGGTTCAGATCAACATCGTGGCTGGTTTCAGTCTTCTCTTTTGACATCGGTCGCCATGAATGAAGTTGCGCCTTATAAAAGTGTTCTGACTCACGGTTTCACGGTAGATGCTCAGGGCAAGAAAATGTCTAAGTCAAAAGGCAATGTCGTTGCACCACAAAAGATCATGAATTCATTAGGTGCCGATATTTTACGTTTATGGGTGGCGGCAACGGATTACCGAAATGAAATGCATGTCTCAGATGAAATCCTCAAACGAATGGCAGATGCTTATCGTAAAATTAGAAATACAGCACGTTATTTATTATCCAATCTTGATGGTTTTAACCCTGAGACTGATTGTGTAGCTTACGATGAAATGCTTGAATTGGATAAATGGGCTGTTGATCAAGCAACTCTATTGCAGAAAGACATTCAGTCGGCATACGATAACTATCAGTTCCATCAAATCTTTCAGAAATTACAGCAATTCTGCGGTGTGGAGATGAGTGGTTTTTATCTGGACATCACCAAAGATCGTATGTACACCATGCAGGTTGATAGTCTGGGACGTCGATCTGCACAAACTGCGATGTATCATATCTCTGAGGCTCTAGTTCGATGGGTAGCGCCGGTACTGAGTTTTACTGCTGATGAACTTTGGCAACACCTTCCTGGCAAAAGATCAGAGTCTGTTTTTCTTGAGGGGTGGTATGAAAATTTTCCTACAGAACAAACTTCACCTGAACGCTGTGATTATTGGCAGAAGATAATTAATATCAGAGATGAAGTCAGTAAAGAGTTGGAAAAATTACGCGTGGCCGGGGATATCGGTTCTGCATTAGATGCCGAAGTGAAACTCTATTGCGATGAAAAACAATTTTCATTATTGAAGAAAATAGAAGATGAGCTGCGATTTGTTTTTATCACATCTTCAGTCACCTTATTTGAAGCATCAGAAAGTGATGCGGATGTGATCGCAACAGAGATAAATGGAATTAAGATGCATGTATTTTTTTCAACACATGAAAAATGTGTACGTTGTTGGCATCATCGTGAAGATGTCGGTAGTTCCGATAAGCATCCGGAGTTATGTAGTCGTTGTGTTAATAATATCGATGCTGAAGGCGAGTCAAGGCGCTACGCTTAAAATGATTTCTTGCGATGATTACCAGAAATGACTAATTGGCCCTCCGGAATAAAATGGTTATGGTTGACCACACTCGTAGTGATTCTTGATCTGTGGACAAAAAGCCTGGCGAGTCAACATTTGCAAATGCACGATCCGATTGCGGTTATCACAGGGTTTAATCTAACGCTGATGCATAATTATGGTGCTGCTTTCAGTTTCCTAGGTGATGCTGGTGGTTGGCAAAGATGGTTCTTTATTTGCCTGACACTTATTGTGAGCACATTTATTGTGATCTGGCTCTACGGATTAAAAGCTAATCAACGATGGATAGCGGTTGCCTTAGCGATGATACTTGGCGGTGCACTTGGTAATCTATGGGATCGAATAAATCTTGGGTATGTTGTTGATTTTATTGATGTTTCAATAAGCTTCTTGCCCTGGAGGATATTCAATCCATGGCCAGCATTTAATATTGCAGATTCAGCTATCACCATTGGCGCGACAATGCTGATTATCGATGCAATCTGGTTTAATAATGAGACTGCATAACACATCCTCAAGTGATAGGATATTCAGATTAATTGACACATGTTGCAAAGCAACGTAGCTTACTTAAAAAATATAACAGAATTCAATTTCAGGAAAATATTAATGAAAATAGTAATGGCTAATCCACGAGGTTTTTGTGCCGGGGTCGACCGAGCGATTGAGATCGTCGAGAGGGCACTAGAGTTATTTGGCGCTCCTGTTTATGTGCGACATGAAGTTGTTCATAACAAATATGTTGTCGATAGGCTGCGAAGCAAAGGTGCAGTTTTTGTTGAGGAACTGGACGAAGTCCCAGATGATACAACCGTAATTTTCAGTGCTCATGGTGTTGCTAAACTGGTGCGCGAAGAAGCTGCGCGCAGAAAATTACGTGTTTATGATGCGATTTGTCCTCTAGTCACAAAAGTGCACATGGAAGTTGGACATTACCAAGACGAGGGCAGGGAATGTATTTTGATTGGTCATGAGGGACATCCTGAAGTCGAAGGTACGCTCGGACAGTATCAGCCAAAAAATAATTCGGGTGGAATGTATTTAGTTGAATCCGTAGAAGATGTTTGGAAGATGGAAGTAAAAAATCCTGAATTCTTGGCATTTGTCACGCAAACAACATTATCAATGGATGATACTGCTGAAGTGATAGATGCATTACGAGAGCGTTTTCCAAGCATAGCAGGTCCAAAAAAAGAAGACATTTGCTACGCCACTCAAAACCGACAAGACGCAGTGAAAAAACTCAGCGAGCAATGCGATTTAATCCTTGTTGTCGGTTCAACAAATAGTTCTAACTCAACCCGTTTAATGGAAATCTCAGAGAAAGTTGGCGTGCCGTCTTATCTGATTGATAGTGCAGCTGAAATTAAAAAAGAATGGTTAGATGGCAAAGAGTGTATTGGTGTGACAGCAGGTGCATCAGCACCAGAAGTATTGGTAGAGGCAGTGATCAATCAATTAAAAGATTGGGGTGCTGAGACAGTTGAAGAAGCGCCGGGTAAAATAGAAAGAGTAGTGTTTTCCTTACCTAAGGAACTTGCCAAGATTGAGCATACACAATTGTAAATAAATCGGAGTAGCTTATTCTTTCCTGCGATTAGATATCCTTAAATTATGCGCTGCTAATCGCTCTTCTGTGATACTTCTTTTTCCTTAGCTGTATCATCTTCTTTAGCCTTTTCCTCAGCTTCTTTGTTCTTAAAACCTGCGGCCTCAAGTTCACTAATGAGACTGGCTTTGTCATAACCTACAATTTTCTTTTCATTTAGAGTCACAACTGGCACGGTGACTTTACCCGTACCGCCAATGAGTTCCTTTAGCTTGTTTTGCAGTTCACCACTATCTTTAATATTTACTTCAGTAAAAGTTGCATTATATTTTTGCAAGATTTGGCGTTCGATGTCACAAGCCTCACATTCTGGAACGGCATAAAGCGTAATTTTGGTGTTTGCCAAACTATAATCTGTCGACTCAGAGGCTTTACCACCCTGTAATTTCAGGGTGTTTGCAGAGGTCGTCCCAGGGGGGCATGCTTTCTGAAAGGTTTTCTCACCAGTATTAGTGTCAACGCATTCCTGGACAGTCACAGCGTTGACATGAAAAGTGGCCAGAATTAATGCCAGAGTTTTCAGGATATTTGTGATGTATTTCATAGGATTCTCTTTTTCGATGGTAAAAATCGAACATTTTCAGTAAATTATTGTCAACTCCTAGTATAGCGGTGAGATATTCTTTATGCCACTATATACAAGGTTTATAAATACTGAATTCAACATAGATTCAGAATTAATTGTTTAATAAACAATGAGATGGCGATAATGAAAAGATTCAATCAAAGCTTATATATAGGTATCCAGATATTTGCCATGAGCATGATTTCTGTTAGTGCGAATGCGGCTCTCTACAAATGGATCGATGATGAAGGCAATACCACCTATTCTGAAAAACGACCACCAGACGTTGAAGTAGAAGAAATTAGCCCGCCACCAAAGCCGCCAACAGATGCAGGCGAAGTAGAAAATCTGGACAGCGTATTAAAGAAGGCGTCTGAGAACGATGAGAGAAGGAAAGAGAAAGCAGAGGATGCGCGGATTGAAGAAGAGAATAAGAAGATCAATAAAAAGAATTGTGAAATAGCAAAAAATAATCTAGCCAGTTATGTCAGACCGCAAGTACGGGTCGAACAAGAAGATGGAACCCGGGCTATTGCAACAGAGGAATACCGTCAGGAACAGATTGCAAAATCAAATGAGATGGTTAAAGAATATTGCAATTAATTAGCAGATAGTAATCAAGAAGCAGTTACCGAATGAAATTATGATTTGTATGAAATAATAAAGGGGATGAATTCTCATTCATCCCCTTTATCTTTACTGGAACAGGATTGGTGTTCCGTTATCCTTAACCTTCTATTTTCCTAGTCTTCTACTTCCTTGAACCAGAACTTTCTTAATCTGGCGCCGATGGTTGTGCCAGGTGGCGCGTCTACAGAGGTACCTGATATAACACCCTCGTGTATCACCCCATCAATTTCCACGACGACGGGTACAGGTGAAGGTAAATAACCACCCCCAGGTTTGATTTGACTTCTATCAGCAGAGGTCTTACTGCCATCGTAATTAGTATCTTCCAGAACGGTAGCGTTAGCATAAACTACCTGATATTGCCTGGCTGTCCCAAGATCACTATCACAACTTGTGGATGATCCTGCAGATGAGGGTTCATTGGTATTAAAGAAAGTAACCGAGCCCAATGTCACCGCATTTCCGACCACTTTTTCACCAGGCAGTAATGTAATGTACCAGCCCGCATCTGTTACTAATGCGGCAGCAGCTGTTGCAGCATCCGCTTCGTCTCCTGACCCTGAGCAGTTGGCATCGGCCTGTATACAGTTTGACGTCGCATCAAAGAGACTTGATTCAGTCAGGTTTTGAGTGGCGGGTGTATCTGCAGAGGCCAGAGGTCCTGTGCTTTCATCCTTGAACATGTAAAATCGATTTTGGACGTTATCATCAAAAGGATGTTCGCGGTCACCGCTACCAATCAGGATAGAATCAAAGTCAGATCCACCGTTCTGGTCTCCGTCTCCATACACCACATCAGGTGGAAAGAGGAATTTACGCAGTCCGGGTATCTTACCACTGACTAGTGTGGTATCTGAGATATTTGCAATCTTCGTGACTTTCCAGTTTGTGACAGTGGCATCAGCCATATCTACTCGCCACAGATTGCCGCCCGTATCACCAAAATACATGCGGTTATCATTATCACCAGAACTATTATTTCTATCAGTGAGGATGGCAAGGTCCGATGGTACGGCGTAAAGCATCTCAGGCACTGTAATATAGTCGTGATCTGCAGCGGCATCGGCTACGTCAGAGCCAGATGCAGCAGCAGGACCAATCTGCACAATAATATCCCCCGTTTCAGCGTTTACCACGAAGATACCGCGTCCCATAGCACGGTTATAATTCGCACCAGCATATGTCACACCACCCGGATTCAGAGTGGCAGGTGTTGCTGCGTTTGTGACCGCTGCTGTGGTTGTATTGACTGCAGTGATAAATTCCGGGTCAAGATCTTCAATAAACGGGTCATATCCGGCACCAAAGATGAGGACGGGGCCTGAATGTGCCGCGATGTTTCGTACCTGCGGCACGGACCAGGTCTGCCCAAGTTCATGCCAGCCGGCGTCATTATTTGATCTTGACCACAAATATTTAGGCGCCGCCGGATCCGTCACATCAAGTGCGTAAATGAATCGCCCACCGCGATGATTTGAGGTGAATATCCACACCTTGTCATCTGTCTCGCCCAGTATGCCATCACCGTCGTCGTCATTAACGTAGGTTCCCAGAGAGCCATCCATAAAATAAGGCTTCTTGAAACTACTACTGATCGTAGGTGAGTTGTTTCTCAGGCGCGCCAAATTGCCGAAATGCTCCTTCGGGATAAAGCCCCAGGCCTCATGGCCTGGAAGCGGCTCACCTGCGCCACTTGCGGCACTACCAAGACCGCCTTTGACAGCACGGAATACGCCATCGTTAGCACCATAAAAGATGTAAACATCTTCGTCGTTACCGTGACGATTATAGTTAACAATAGAAGGTCTTGAGTGTAATACGTCACCATGAACGCTGGCGCGAATGTCGGTTAATGAAGTATCGGCATTTTCATCTTCCGTGTTGTCAGCGCCACGCACCCAGTTAATCAGGTCAGCGACCGCAGAGCCTGAGACAGTACCAAAACTCGCGGTGATAGAACTGCTTGTGTCTGCACCCCTGCGCCAGGCAATGGTGTATTTGAATGTATCACTATCAATGACAATCACGCTCGTGGTTTTATTAAAAACACCGATATTTGCACCAGAGATAGTGACGCCGGTGACCGTGTTGGCGACATCTGTGGCGCCTGAACCATCACCTAAGCCGTGATTCGTTACAGTAGCAAAAGCGGTGGTCGTTTTGGTGGAAGAAGTGATTGTCCCTGTCGCCAGACCCTGCGCAGTATTTTCACCCGTCACAGTATAAGAGTAGGCATTTGCAGTCGGGACAGGAGCTGCCAGAATGGTAAACTCACCATTATAAACTATAGGAGTAGCGCCAGCGACAGTGATCACTTGACCTGCAGCATAACCATGCGCTGTTTGGGTGACATTGGCCGTGATATCAGCAGTACTGGTACCAAGTCTTACAGCGATAGTGCCGGTAGCAGGGACAGGCGTTGCAGGAGATACATCATAAGTAAATGTATCTGTAGACGTCACCGCAATCGTGAATGAGCCATTATATTCTGTAGGTGTTGCACCTGAGATAGTCACCGTTGGTGTTCCTGTAAATCCATGCCCAGGAACTGTTGCCGTTGCCGTGGTGGTATTTGCCCCGGCAGAAAATGCACTGGTCACAACCGTTGTTGCGGGCAGTGGATTGGTCGGTTCAAAGGTAAATTCATCCGGATTAGCCGCGGTGTTAATGCCGGTTATTGTGTGAGTACCGTTGTAGCCTGTAGCTGCACCCGTAATCGTAATTGTATCACCAACAAGTACTGTGACAGGGAACGTCCCATCAGCGACAGTTCCTGTAATCGTTTTACTCCCTTGACTTTGTGCCACCTTGGCACCCGCGCCTTCTGCAGCCAATCCAATATTGGAATGATCATAGGTAAAAGTCGTTGTCGTTGGCGTGCTGATGACAAGATAAGTGCCATTATAAGCACTTATTGCAGCGCCACTGATTCTGGCATTCGCTGCAGAGATTAACCCATGCGCAGCCGCTGTCGTCGCTGTGGCAATGCTAGAAGGCCCGGCCGCTGTTCCTGCGGTGCCGATGCCATTTGCCGTATCAAGTGGCGCTAGAGGTGCCACGGTGTTGAATTTAAATGTATTGGTCGTCACCGAGTTGATATTAAGATAGGTCCCATTAAAAGACGTCGGTGTCACGCCAGCAATTGTTACGGTATCACCATTACTAAAGCCATGACTAGGCAACGTCACCGTGACGCTCGAGCTGGTACCACCAATTTTACCCAAAGGACTTGGATTAGCGCCTGGAGTACCGCCCGTATTATTATAGGTAAATACGTTTGGAGGAGTCACGGCAATTACGGTGAAGTTACCGTTATATTCTGGATCACCAGTAAAACCGGTGATACTGACTGGTTCAGTAGCAGCAAGACCATGGGCATTCTGCGTGGTGATGGTGATCGGCAGCTTGTTGGCCGCGCCGCCACGAACCGCGAGCGTGATCTGGTTGGTCGTTGGGTCATTGGTTATCGAGGTGATGTTTTGTGGACCACCCGTGACAATACTCGAGATATTTGCATTCACCGCGGCTGTCGTATATCCGGTGATGGTAATAGGTACTGCTGCTACCGTGGTTAAACCGGTCACTTCCTGGCTGTCATTGATTGAAAGATTTACCGGGTTTGTTTCAAAGCCAGTGAGGTTTTCAACGACGGTGGTGCCAAGACCAAGAGCGGCGGCATCGAGATCATCATTTGACGTTGCAAAAAGTGTCGCCGATAGTGCATCACCTGAGCTATCACAATCAGGGTTAGTACCGGGACCGGTGGTACATGTGTATAGTTTACGGGTAGCTTGTGAAGTGGCATAGGTCACGCGCGTGGTCTGTGCCGATCCACCTTTTTCTACCAGGTCACCATCGGGTGAATCAGAGTCCGCACCGTCACCATTCTCGGAGGCGTCTCTAAAGCCCCAAAAGCTCGAGCCAGATGTCCAGTGGCTGATGGCAGAAGATTCTATGAAACCAGTCGTTGCATTTTCAGCCGAGACAGGATCACCGTTGCCATCCGTTTGTGAGTCTGCAAGGAACAGTTCGCTGTTGACGGAATCAAAACCCAGTTTGTAAGCCTTTAAATTACCAAACCAACGAGGTTGTTTGGTCGCATCAGGTCTGAAAACACCAATATATACCTGGTTCAGGTTAGTACCACGAACATTCACACTGACAGGTAAAGTTGCCGCTGCAAAGACACTATTGACTGCTTGTATCTCTTGAAATATCGCATTCAGCGCATTGAGTATCCCGGTACCTGCTCCGCCACTGCTGACGGAAAAATATTCGCCTTTACCATTACTCGCGACACTTTTCATGAGTGCGGTCATGTCATCGCCTTGTCCAGTGGCTACGGGATCGACCTCAACCACATAAGTATAGATATGAGGTTCGCCAGCGGCAGCACCATTGATATCTGAACTGGCCAAAAATTTTGCCCATTCATCCATCCAGCTTCCTTCCTGCCCATTTGGGGTCAGAGAAATCGTACTACTGGTCGGATAACCTGCTGCAGATAATTCAGCTTCTGCTTTGGTCAGGGATGAGTTGTTTTCATTTGCGCCGCCGTTACTGATGTATATCACGAAGCTATCCTGGCAGGCATCTGTTATCGGTGAGTTATAAAGTGAGCCGGAGTTGGGATTCGCAGGAAGTGCATTTCCAGTAAGTCCACCGGCGAGGTTACTGGCATTGCCCGTAAAATCTGTTTTGATTTTGCCGTGACTGCCGATACTGGCCAGGCCTTTAAAATAACGATAGACCTCAACCATACCCTCAGACAGGGTATTGTTATTACCTTTATCAGCAGCGATATCTAGGCCATTGACATCATCAGCAAGCACAGCCTTATTGGCAGTGGTCATTTGTCTGACGCCAAAGCGTAGATAGGCACCATCGATATTGTCATTGGGGCTGCCTGTTTCAGGATACATCATCAATCCAACATTGAATTCATCACTGAGGCCGTTGACAACACTCACCAGCGCATTTTTTTCATTGGTAAAAGCGGTATTCCAGTTGGCGGTATTATCGACGAAAAGCAAGACATTGGGTCTGCTTCCAGCATTGGCAGGATTGGCCAGAAAAATATCCGTGTCGTCATTGACTGGGTCAAAGGCAGCTTGAACGGGTTGTGTTACCCCGGTTGTCAGACAAATGACAAAGGTGCCAAAGAATAATTTGATTTGATTAAATGTGTTCATTTTATTTTGAATGCTCATGACAAAACTCCTCATGATGAAATAGTTAAATTATTGATGTTATTAATGGCGATTAATTTCATCTGATTAAATCAGCCATTACTTTTTAAATTAACCGGGACAGTTATTTGCCAGCTGGCGCATTTGTGCGCCCTGGTGAGTAATATTGTTGGCACCAGTAAATGGATCGACAAGTGTCACAACAACTTCCCAAGTGTTGTCTTCGGGAATGATGGTTTTATCTAACACGCTGTAACCGGCGGCTACAACACTATCAAGACATTCAGGGTCGGCGATGGTCACTTGGGTACCTAAAGCGGTCGTCGTCATGGCAGCTCCTACAGTGACTGCTGTTGTCACGGTGGCTGACGTTGCAGGATTATATTCAGTCACGTTGACTGTGTTTGTTGGTGTTTCAACAAATGTATCTATTGTGCTTACCAGTTGCTCAATGATATCTCTTGATGTTGAATCCAGAACTTTTGTTGCCTGCATATTATTGATAATTTTCAAATTAGTCACACCCATATTGATAGATGACACGGCGAACAAAGTCATCATTAACAGAAACATCAGTGCGGTGATTAAGGTTGCGCCGGATTGTTTGACGCTGATCTGTTTTGTGTTATGTGGTGTTGATAGCATTATTACGGTATCTCCCGTCTTCCAGCAACATTGGTGGGTCGAACTTCGGTGCTGTAGACATGTCGTTTGAATGAATCACTCGTGGCAGCAACAGCTGTGCTACCCAGGACATAAGCCTTTGAATCGATGTGCCCAGATGTCGCTGTTGGTGAGCGAGCGAGTAGAAATACCTGTACGCTGACAACAGATTCCCATTCATTTGCGGCTGGTGTTGTCACATAGCTATCAGGAATACCATCACCTATAGATCCCGTTGAGAGGCTTACGGTAGTAGGGCTTGTATCGATTCCGTATTCAAATTTCATATATTCAATGCCTTCAACAAGCGGCTCAATCTCCATGACGGTAGCGGCGCCAACCGCGCCCAACGACAGTCGCTTGAGCGTTGGGAGGGCGTCATCGCCTCCTGTGCAGATACCATTTGCACCACTGCCTCTACTGCAGGGTGCGATAAAGTAGACGTGAGTGTGAAATTTTCGGATATCAGCAGCAGGACTACCGGTTTTGGCTGGACTTCTTAATAAGCCTGTCGCTGCGTCGTCTATTAAAATAACAGCATCGCGAAGATTTTGTTCAATATAGACTTCTTTCGCGCTCATTGCTGCGGCTAGCGTCGTTGCAGTATCAGCTCTGCGCACGACTAGAACATCAGAACCTTGTTGCAGATTTGCAGCAGTTAATAATGTAGCTTCGCAGGTTTCGGTTGTGGTATTAACATCAATATCAGGACTGCTAGTCAGATTTGCTGCTCGGTAGCCCTGAATAGGTCTCGTCATTGCACTCTGTATACTGACTTCAGTTAAGCCACAAGGGTCGGGCAGTGTTGCTGGGGCAACTCCAACATCGCTATAGAATCCGTAAAAACCCGCCAAACTCAAATCTTCAGCGATGATGCTAACGGCATAACGACCATTTTCGATCAGTGCGCTCGATTTCTCCAGTTCAGTGCGAGAATTACTAGAGTTAATGAAGACAGATACCAGCCCGAGCATAAGGACAATCCCGATAACCAGGGCAACCATCACTTCAATCAAGGACATGCCAGTCTGGGATTTTAAATTACATTTATTATTCATGTCGTGTTTACTCAAATTGTAGTCATTCAATCAAGTTCAGCAATGCGTAGTGCCGAGGAGACTGTACGGCGCTTTGTCTCATCGCCATATAGGCCATTCCCACAATTAACAGCAGGTACATTCAAATCCATCATGGACTGCCAGGAAACAGCAATGGTATACAAACCGGAACCGGCGACACCAGTCTCAGTAGCGGCATCGTAGCTGATACAGGCTCTGGCACCGATCATGGCACCAACAGATGCACCACCTGAGGTCTCAGCAGCACCCTTCAGTAGATTATCTATCGCAGTGATTGCCGCTACCGTCTGAGTATTATAAGCAGGTGTGCTGGCTGTGCATGTATGTCCCCCCGCATAACCAGTACCGATAAAATCAGCACCCGTAGTTGCATTAGAAAGATTGAAACATGACACCGTTGAACGATTGATGTTAATCCGATCTACAATATCAGACATAAGGATCAATGCTTGTGCGCGTTGATACGATTCCAGTTCCAGCATCGTTGCTCTGGCTTGAAGGGCAGCGATGCCTAGTAAACCAATCAGGATAATTATCAGAGTTATTAATACTTCAATCATGGAGAAGCCAGATTGATACGCTCTTGAGGTTAATTTATTCATTAGCTGCACCCATTTGTTTTATCGCTATCTGAATCTGACTCAACGTATGGACGACCACTCAGACTTGTTGTTAAGCAGCGCATGCGAACATTATTATTATTACTATTGTAAAATCTTAACTCTATGAAAGAATCGATGCGTCCACTACGGTTGTATGTCACAGATGGTGATGGGCAAGCTTCGGCAGCAGTATCAGTATCAATATTGCACTCAACGGCCATAGTTGCAGGTAAGTCATTTCTGGTTTGTAACACCGTAGCATCTGACTTAACCCTGACTTCCCAACCATTGGCGATACCATAGATTTCAACACTGGCGTTGCGCTTAATGGCCTCACTCCGCGCCAATAACATACTCATCAGTGCGTCAGAGACAGTCGTTTTAATCTGTTGTGTTTGATATGCCTGTTGAAAATTAGGAAGTGCTATAGCAGATACGATGCCGATAATTACAATAACAATCATAATCTCTATCAGCGTGAAGCCGGTCTGCGTTTTTAATTTACAGTGCTTGTGTTGCGTCATCATTATCGTAGAAGGTAAGCGCAAGAGAGTTATCGATTTCATTATCACCAACCTGTATTTCCATCATGCGTTTTGACGCCTTGATTGGTCAGTGTTACGTTTCCATCGACAACTTGCGTACCAATAGCTGTTCCAGTAATGACGTATCCAGGGGGGGTTGCTACCAAGGCAACCGACACCTGATAAAATTTATTATCACATCTTGTGTTGGTGCTAGCAGTACAATCCCAATCACCATTGGTTATATTGAGGCCTGTACTTGAAAAGTTAGTTGTGTATGCACGCATATCTATAACGTATTGTTCTTGTTTGCTGGCAATTTCTAGCATAAGTTGTTGTGCCGCTGAACGATGCGCTCTTTGCGTATATTGCGCATATTGTGGTAGTGCGATGGCAGCAAGAATTCCTATGATCGCGACTGTGATCATTAATTCAAGAAGTGTAAAACCGGTTTGCTTTTTCATATTGATTTTCCCATGACTTGTATTTATAACAGCTTGTGTTTCTATTGTTAGGTAAAATCGCTCAAACGGTATTAATTCTCCGATAAGCGGTAAATTGTAGGTATAACATAAACTTAAATTGTGAACCAGTTAACGTTTTTCGAATGAGCATTATCCCTAAAAGACTCAAACCTGATTGCCTTGTGATAGGCGGTGGCGTTATTGGCATGACGACGGCCAGAGAATTGGCCATGCGCGGCCTTTCTGTGACCTTATTTGATAAAGGTGAAATGGGTAAAGAAGCCAGTTTAGCAGCGGGTGGAATATTGTCTTCCATGCGTCCCTGGTCAGAGAACCCAGGGTCATTAGCGCTCTCGAATCAGGGCAAAGCCTGTTACGCAGAATTTGTTGCTGAATTGAAACAACAGACGGGCATTGATGCAGAATATTATCGGTCTGGATTATTGATGATCAATCAAGGCGATGTTGATCAAACCAGGCAGTGGGCAACTCAGAATCAAATTACATTTTCTGAGAACACTAAAAATCATCCTGCAGACATGAATATTCCTGCGCAATCAGTTTTTCTTCCCGATATTGCTCAAGTGAGAGTTCCGTACTTGCTCAAGGCCTTGCTTGCTAGTTTGCGTGAGCTAAAAGTTACTATTCTTGAAAATTCACCGATAACAGCGTTAAGCTCGATTGATGGTAAATGCGAATTCGTGATGGTTGGGCAAGAGAAAATTTATGCCGATAACATCATTGTCACTGCTGGTGCCTGGAGCGAACAAGCATTGGGTTCAAATAACGATGACATAAAAATAAAACCTGTTTTAGGACAAATGCTTTGTGTGAAATTTGTCGAACAAGCACTAGAGACCATGGTTTTGGACGGTGGTTACTATTTAATTCCGCGGTTAGATGGTCATGTGTTGGTTGGAAGTACGATAGAGGATGTCGGTTTTAATCAAGCGACGACACCAGCGGCAAGGGATAATTTAATGCAATGGGCTAGTGCGCTGTGGCCAGAGATTGCCGAAGCAGAGTTCGTTTCACATTGGTCTGGATTGCGGCCTGCAACAGAGAATGGTGAGCCGTACATCGGTAAGCTTAGCGCTTATGAAAACGTCTATATTAATGCGGGTCATTTTAGAAAGGGAATATTACAGGCTCCTGCCAGCGCCAGAAAAATCGCTGATATGATCTGTTGATCATCAATGAACGGTCGATAATCTTATTTTTTGTGCGCTGTGAAGTAGTGCAGAGTGACTGGGCTTTGGCTATACTGGCGCTATGAACTTTGGTGAACAGCATATAATTGACAGTGAGCATATCAAGCAAACGCTTGAAGATCACACTATTCGACCGACCTCGCAGCGAATTGATGTCGCTAAAGTGTTACTGGCAAAACCACAACACTTGTCTGCTGAGCAAGTGCTTGCTCAGGTGAATACAAAAAATCATCTGGTTTCCAAGGCCACTGTTTATAACACTTTAAATTTGTTTGCTGATAAGGGTTTAATTAAGCAGGTAGTTATTGATTCCAGATATGTGTTTTATGATTCAAATACTGAGCCACATCATCATTTTTATAACGAAGATACAGGCTTACTTTATGATATTGATGATGGAGCGATGCTAGTCAATGAAGTTCCAAATCTACCCAAAAACACCGTGCAATCGGGCATTGATGTCGTCATTCGAGTAAAAAACCAAGTCTAAGAAATACAAGACTATAGAAATACAAGAATATCCAGATTAAATGCCGAAGTAGCTCAGTTGGTAGAGCAACTGTTTCGTAAATAGTAGGTCGGAGGTTCGAATCCTCTCTTCGGCACCATCAATCATTTAATAAGTTTACTGCGTTTATTCTTTCATAATTCTTTCATAAGCTGACCTAATCTCATGGGTTTTTTGTGTGGCGAGTTTCATCATTTCTTCAGGCAAGCCTTTAGATACAAGTTTGTCCGGATGATGTTGGCTCATGAGTTTTCGATAAGCGCGTTTTACTTCTTTGTCATTGGCGGGTGGACTAATATCCAGGATGGCATAGGCATCGTCGATCTGCATTGTCCCAGACGCTCCACCACGGCCTGATTTATGATGATGTGTTTCAGCGGTAATTGCCGAGAGGATGCTATTAAGTTCGTATTCTGAAAAGCCAATGATGATGCATATTTTTTCCAAAAGCTTTTTCTCTGCCGGGTGTAAAACGCCATCCGCGTATGCAGCAGAGCATTGAATCTCCACAAACATTCTTTTTATATTCTTTGATAAACCAAGTTCAGACTTTAACTGGGCCAGGATATCCTCAAGGGGAAAATCATCTTTCTTGCCTTCATTAAAAAGCGCGATAGCGGCATCTTTCTGCGCAGGTGACATGGACATTTGCGACATGACCATTTTGGCAGTGTTGATTTCATCGGGCGTGACTCGACCATCGGCTTTACAAATATGACCCATGACCGAAAACGTCGCAGTAAAGAAAGCAGCCTGGGATCGATTTTGCTTTCCAATTGATTGAGTCGATGAGGTGTCTGTGTCGAAGTTATGCCCTAAAGCAGCACCGAGTAGGGCACCGATAGGACCACCGAGCGCAAAGCCCACATAACCGCCAATTAACTTTCCCCACCAACTCATTTCAGTTTGCCTGAATCTGTCATTGAATTATTTCTCATTTAACAGGTTCTCTCATGGTGACAAACTCTTCCGCTGTTGTTGGGTGGATACCAATCGTTTTGTCGAAGTCAGCCTTTTTTGCCCCGGCTTTCATGGCAATGCCGATACCTTGTATTATCTCGCCAGCTTCAGGACCGACCATATGCACACCAACTACTAAATCAGATTCTTTATCAACAATTAATTTCATGAATGTTTGTTCATCATCACCAGATAAAGTGTGCTTCATTGGCGTGAATGATGATTTATAGACGACAATCTGTTTATATTTTTCTTTTGCGGCCTCTTCAGTAAGACCAACCGTTCCGATATTCGGCTGACTGAAAACGCAGGTAGGAATATTTTCATACTCCACAGGTGAGTTTTCATGGTTGTAGAGCATGCGTGCCAGAAACATACCTTCGGCTAGAGCGACAGGTGTCAAATTGACACGGTTGGTGACGTCGCCCACGGCATAGATTGACGGGATGTTTGTCTGGTATTGATCGTTGACGACAATGGCTGCATTCTTATCAAGCGTGATCCCGAGCGCCTCTATTCCCATGCCCTCTGTTTTAGGTTTTCTGCCTGTGGCATACATGATTTGGTCTGCAAGCAAGGTCGATTTATCGGTTAACGTTGCCTGAAGTTGTCCATCTATTTTTTCTATAACATCAATATTGTTTTCAAACTTGAGTGCAATACCCTTTTTTTGCATTTCCTGTGCCAGAAATTCGCGAACATCCTGATCGAAACCGCGCAGGAATAATGGCCCTCGATAAAGCAGGGTTGTATCAACACCCAAGCCATTAAAAATACCGGCAAACTCGACGGCGATATAGCCGCCACCGACAATAACGATTTTCTCAGGCAGCGTTTCCAGAAAAAAAACTTCATTAGATGAAATGATGTGTTCCTTGCCTGGAATATCAGGAATGCTTGGCCAGCCACCGGTAGCGATGAGAATACGTTCGGCTGAATAGTGTTTATCATTTACTACAACCGTGTGTGTATCGATCAGGCTTGCATGTCCTTCGATCAATTCAACACCAGCACTGTCCAGTATTTTTCCATAAACACCATTAAGTCTGGTTATCTCGGTATTTTTATTTTTAATGAGTTCTTGCCAGTTGAAGTTTGGTGAACCAAGTGTCCAGCCAAAGCCTTTTGCATTCTCAAAATCTTCAGAAAAATGTGAGGCATAAACAAGTAGTTTTTTTGGCACACATCCGACGTTGACACAGGTGCCACCCAGATATCTGTCTTCAGTAATAGCTACTTTGGCACCAAAACTTGAAGCCATGCGTGCAGCACGTACGCCACCGGAACCAGCACCGATGACAAACAAATCGTAATCAAATTTATCCATATGAATGCTCAGTGATTAATCAGAAGTAATTTAATAGGTATGTGTTTTTGTTTTTCAATATAATACAGCATTGGATACTAGAACATTGGCAATACAAGTTTAGAAAGTACATCAATAGCGCATTATTTCAGCGAAATATTAATAATCTGGAGTTTAACATCAGTGACCACCCAAGACGAAAGTGGAAAGTTAATGCGATGGGCGACCTATGCATCGGTTGCTGTAGCTTTTATCCTTATTATTATCAAGATGATGGCCTATGTATTCACTGGGTCTGTGGCAATTCTTTCCAGCTTGATTGACTCATTTCTGGATTTAATTGCTTCAGCAATAAATCTATTTGCTGTTAAACATGCCTTGGTTCCCGCAGATGACGATCATCGCTATGGGCATGGCAAGGCAGAGGCAATTGCGGGTCTGGCTCAAGCTGCATTCATTACAGGCTCGTCCGTATTTCTGATTTTTGAGGCGATTAATCGTTTTTATCACCAACAGCCAGTAGAAAATGGAATGGTTGGTATAGGCGTCATGCTGGTTACAATCACGCTAACAGCTGTGTTGGTCAAATTTCAACGTTACGTGGTGAAGGAGTCAGGTTCCATAGCGATCACAGCAGATTCTTTACACTACGTTGGCGACCTATTACTTAATTCGAGTGTCATCGTTGCGTTAATCTTAAGTATTTATTTTGACTGGCCGATAGCTGATCCTATTTTTGCACTATTGATTGCGGCCTTTATCCTGAATAGTGCCTGGCAGATTGGTAAGCAATCATTGGCACAATTAATGGATCAGGAATTACCTGATGATGTGCGAGAACAAATAAAAGCCATTGCCTTACAACATTCAGAAGTACTTAATTTACACGAACTGAGGACGCGTTCATCAGGCAGACAATATTTCATTCAATTGCATCTGGAAATGGATGGTGAGCTAAAACTTAAAGAAGTACATAAAATAGCCCATCAAGTGGAGATTGAAATATGTAAGGAATTCCCCAATGCAGAAGTGATTATTCATCAAGATATGGAAGGATTACATGAAAATGAAACCAGAGATTAATTACAAAGAATAATATTGTCTAGCTTCTTCTCCATGCATGGAATTTTTCTACCCATCTGAGTAATTGTTGTGGTGCGTGTGCTTTTTTCCAATTACCTGCAACGTATTTGTTTGCTTCTGCCAGGGTAGGGTAGATATGAATCGTGCTTAGTATTTTATTGAGTCCGATTTTATTTTTCATAGCACCGACATATTCAGCAATCAGATCACCTGCATGCTCTCCGACAATAGTGACGCCCAGGATTTTATCCTTGCTCGGTACGGTCAGAACCTTTATCAGTCCGTGAGCTTCTTCATCGGCGATAGCACGATCAAGATCATCAATGGCATAGGTGGTTACTTCGTAAGGAATATTTTTTTCTTTGGCTTCAATTTCATTTAAACCCACACGAGCAACTTCGGGGTCGGTAAATGTTGCCCATGGAATAACGGAGTAATCGACCTTGAATTTTTTAAAATCACCAAATAGGGCGTTGACAGCCGCGTACCATGCCTGATGTGCCGCAGTATGCGTGAATTGAAAAGGCCCAGCGACATCACCACAAGCAAATATGTTTGGATATGATGTTTGTAGAAATTCATTGGTCTCAATAGTTTTGCTACGGGTTGTCGGTATGCCTAAATCCTCTAAACCATAACCTGTGGTGTTGGCTGCGCGACCCACAGCAACCAACAACTCATCAAAGGCAATACGAATATCTTTACCCTGATGTTCACAAATCAAAACCTTTTCACCATTTTCAATCAGAAATTCCTTTGCCTTGTGATCAGTTAGAACAGCAACGCCTTCTTCTTTGAATCGTTGCATCACAATTTCCGATATCTCGGGATCTTCACGGATCAATAATCGAGATAACATTTCAATTTGAGAGACATGACTGCCAAAACGTGCAAAACATTGTGCCAACTCACTGCCAATGGGACCACCGCCAAGGACGATGAGTCTTTTGGGCAATTTCCTCAATTCCCATATCGTATCCGAGGTGTAATAGTCTATATCTTCAATCCCGGGAATGGGTGGTACAAATGGATGTGCTCCAGCTGCAACAACAATACTTCTTGTGGTTAATATTTTGCCATTAACTTCAACTGTCCAGGGAGAAGTAATTTTTGCTTCACCAGAAATGCAATCAACACCAAGTTCCGAATAACGTTCAGCTGAATCATGGGGCTCGATGGTTTTAATGACGCGTTGAACGCGCTCCATTACATTTGCAAAATCAAATTTAACATCAGCAGATTTAAATCCAAATTCAGTCGCGCGACGAGCATGTGCTAGAAATTTTGCCGATCGTATAAGGGCTTTTGATGGAACGCAGCCTGTATATAAACAATCACCCCCCATCTTGTTTTTCTCAATGAGAGTAACCTTGGCTTTTACTGCCGCGGCAATATAGGACGTTACAAGACCTGCTGAACCTGCACCTAGAACAACCAGGTTATGGTCAAATTTTTTCGGTTTTTTATAATCTTTGTTCATGGAGATTCACTCTCTATTTTATTATTCTCGACTTGTCGTCGTGATTGAATAAATTCAATGGTCTTTTTCGCAATTAACGGAAACAGTCCAAGCAGAGTGAACGATATGATCAATCCAGGAGAAAAAATATCTTTTAGAGTGTTAATTTGAGCAAGTTGTGTGCCCGCGTAAACATAGACGATGGTGCCGGCCAACATTCCTACCTGGCTGATAATGAAGAAAGTCAGCGTTTTCATTGGGGTTAAGCCCATGACCAGGTTGACGATAAAGAAGGGGAAAGCGGGTACCAATCGCAGTGTAAATAAATAAAATGCGCCTTCTTTCTCTATTCCCTGATTAATGACGTGCAGCCGTTCAGAAAATCTTTTTTGTAATGACTCCCTTAACAGAAAGCGCGAGGTCAGAAAGGCAAGTGTCGCGCCGATAGTCGATGCAAAAGAAACCAATAGTGTTCCTATTAATACGCCAAATATCGCACCTCCCGCCAATGTCAGGATGGTTGCGCCCGGTAGTGATAATCCTGTAATAAAAATATAAGCAGTGAAAAATATTAACGCTGCAGATAAGGGATGAGTATTGTTGTATTCTGCGATGGATGTTTGTTGTGCTTTTAAAGATTCCAGATTCGCGTACTGATGGAATCCGAAATAAAAGAAGATGAAAATGAGGAGGGCAATAAAACCGATAAATGCAATCTTGATTTTCATATTATCGAGAAATGAGTTCGCGATAAAAATATTTTATATTCCATAGCGAGAATCGACTTCAATATTTCAGTATAGTTCCCGGTATGATTCTTACTCGTTCCTCATTAGTGAGTGATATCTTGTGTATTAAATAAATCAGTTTGAAAGTTCCTGTTTTAATTTATTTGCTTCGTCAATTTCATCTGCTGTGAGTTTCTCTCTTAAACTATCGCGACGGTGTACGTCCATGACGTTACCACTATCGGCAAGAATATCGTACCAGGCCAGTGCCAGTGATTTGTTTTGTTCAACACCGTCACCACCCATGTAGAGCGTGCCTAGTGTTCTTTGTGCCAATGCGTACCCCTGTGATGCAGATTTTTTATACCATTCAGCAGCTGCGGCAGGATCTTTTTCAGTGCCCTGACCATAAACATAAGCAAGTCCCAGTTTATATTGAGCCGGCGCATAATTTTTTTCAGCTGATTTTTTGAAAAACTCGAAGGCGGTGTCGTAGTTTTGAGAGACACCTTCACCAAATTCGTAAGCAAGTCCCTTTTCATAGCTGCTGGCAGCTGTATCACGAGTGGTTTCCATGGTCTCAGCTGACATTTGGTCGTTGTCAATTTCTGTTTCTTCAATTGCCTCAGCAGTTAGATCTGATTCATCCGCTTCGTCATCGTCTTTGCCGAATAATTTACTGAAAAAACCTTTCTCTTCTCCCGTTTCTTCTTCAAGGACTTCTTCCTGAATGGCTGCTTCATCTTGCGCAGGCAAACTATTATTTTTGGTATCGTAATCGGCTTTTCCTACTGGTTCTGCCGTCGCAATACGTTGCAAACTTCCTAGGTTATGTTGAGCACCTTCATGACCTTGGTCTGCCGCTTTTTCGTACCATTGTCGTGCCTGATAATCGTCTTGTTTAATGCCTTCTCCCATCAGATACATATTGCCAAGACTATATTGCGCATCAGCATCACCCTGTTGAGCTGCACGGCGATACCAGAGAAATGCCTGTGAAAAATCTTTTTTCACCCCTTTGCCCTGATGATACAGCGAACCAAGTTGAAATTGTGCTTTTGAATCTCCTCGTACTGCCAGAGGTTGTAACTCCGATGCGCTGCCTGTATTTTCCAGATCAGGTGTGGTTTCAATAGTGTCTATGAATGCCTCTTCGGATTCTCTTTGTATTGCGTTATCTTCTTCAGGTTCCTCTAGTTTCGCAATGACGATAGGTTCATCAACTGAGTCGATCTCAACGACTTCTGCCGTATCAGTTGCTTCATCTTTACTAAACAATCTGGAGAAAAAACCTTTCTTTGGCTTTTCTTCCTCTGATATTTCTTCAATTGTTGTTTCAGTTATATTGTCATCAATGAAGTCTGGTTCAGACAATTCAACATTTTCTGCAGCAATCTCTTCAACAGGAATTTCTGCTGGTAACTGTGCCGCAATCTCAACTGTTTCAGCCTGCTTATCTGCGATCTCGCTTGCAGTTAATGGTTCTAGTGTTTGTCCCACCGGTGCTGAATCAGCTGCGTAGGTAACCACTTCTGAAGATTCATCATCTGTTTGCTCAGCAACTTCCTCTGGCGTGGCATAGACGACACCACTTTGTTCTGGCGCTGCATCTTTTTTACCAAACAGCTTGGAAAAGAAACCGCGTTTAGGTTCTGCAACCTCAGTGATTTCTTCAGTCTCATCAGGAGTGATAAATTCGATGGACTCAGGTTCGGCAACTTCTTCCATCACTACAGCTTCGGGGATTGAAATTTCAGGTTCAGGTTTACGTTCTGGCTCAGGCTCAGGGCTAACGATTTCTTTTGGAGTTTCAATTTCAGTCGTGCCTACACGGATGCGTCTACTTTCAGCGGCAGCAACTTCCTCAGGCGTGGCATAAACGACACCACTTTGTTCTGGCTCTGCGTCTTTTTTAGCAAACAGCCTGGAGAAAAAACCGCGTTTAGGTTCTTCAACCTCAGTGATTTCTTCAGTCTCATCAGGAGTGATAAATTCGATGGACTCAGGTTCTACAACTTCTTCTATCGCTACAGCTTCGGGGATTGAAATTTCAGGTTCAGCTTCAGCTTCAGGTTTACGTTCTGGCTCAGGCTCAGGGCTAACGATTTCTTCTGGAGTTTCAATTTCAGTCGTACCTACACGGATGCGTCTACTTTCAGCGGCAGCAACTTCCTCTGGCGTGGCATAGACGACACCACTTTGTTCTGGCTCTGCGTCTTTTTTAGCAAACAGCTTGGAAAAGAAACCGCGTTTAGGTTCTTCAACCTCAGTGATTTCTTCAGTCTCATCAGGGGTGATAGATTCGATAGACTCAGGTTCGGCAACCTTTACTGGAATTTCTGCAACAGTTGTTTCTGATTGAGGAACTTTTTTTGCTAACGTAGGGATTGACTCAGATGCTTTTTCTACGCTTTCTGCCGGTACAGTTTCTGCCAATTTAGCGTCTGTCTGGACAGGTGTTGTTTCTATTTCGGGAACAGATACTGGGGCAGGTCTGTTGGCACCAGCGACTGCTCTTTCTATACTGGCCAGTTCATTTTGTGCTGCGGCGTAACCTTGATCTGCAGACAAACGAAACCATCTCACTGCCTGGTTATAATCTTGACCAACACCATTGCCAGCACGATACAAAGAGCCAAGGTTATATTGGGCTGCGGCATTACCTTTATCGGCAGCCTTGCGATACCAGAACGCAGCTTTCTCATAATCTTTTTCGACACCCTCTCCGGTATGGTAAAGACTGCCAAGTAGTACTTGAGCACGTTCATAGCCCTGATCTGCTGATTTTTGAAACCATTCAGCTGCAAGTTTCGGGTCTTGGGCGATGCCTTCGCCATAGGCGTAAGAGATACCCATACTATATTGTGCGACAGCATGATTTTGCTCTGCGGCGCGTCGGTACCAATGAAAAGATTCTTTGTAATCCTGCTTGGTTCCTTCACCAAAAGCGTAGGCTACAGCAAGGTTGTATTGAGAATCTTTGTCGCCAAGGATGGCCGCTTTCTTGTACCACTTAACGGCTTGAGTGTAATCTTGCTCAACGCCTTCACCGACGTAATACATATAGCCAAGATGGGCTTGTGCCTTCTTGTCCCCTTGTTCAGCAAGTTTCTGAAACTCAGCAGCTGCAGCGGCATGGTCACCACGCGCCAAGGCATCGTTGGCGGCATTCATGTCTGCAAAAGCCGGTTGGATAGTTAAAAATAAAACTGTAAAACCAAGAAGGTAAGATTTCTTCAATGCAACTGCTCCCGTACCAGCTCCAAGCCAATACAAATTGTAGTGTCTAACTCTAGCAAATATACTATATATCGTGGAAAACCGTAAGATCATTCACCTGGATATGGACGCATTTTTTGCTTCTGTTGAGCAACGAGACAAACCAGAATACAGGGGCAAACCCGTTATCGTCGGTGGTTTACCCGATAAAAGGGGTGTTGTTGCTGCTTGTAGCTATGAAGCCCGACAATTTGGTATCCATTCAGCGATGCCAAGCTCAAGAGCTTACAGATTATGTCCCAAGGCAATTTTTCTGCAACCTCGTTTCGATGCCTATCGTAAAGTTTCTACTGAAATACAATCCATATTCAAGCGTTATACAAATTTGGTAGAGCCACTATCTCTTGATGAAGCCTATCTGGATGTGAGAGATTGTAAACAATATCAGGGATCTGCAACCTTAATTGCGCGGTCTATTAAAGAGACAATTAAAAAGGAAACAGAACTCACTGCATCTGCGGGCGTTTCCTATAATAAATTTCTCGCAAAGATTGCCTCTGATATGGATAAACCTGATGGTTTATATTTAATCACGCCAGAGCAGGGTGAAAAATTTGTGGAACAACTTGCCGTAAGAAAAATTCATGGTATAGGCAAGGCAACAGAAGCAAAAATGAAAATACTCAAAATCACAACCGGCGCAGATTTAAAACAGTGGGCAGAAAATGCACTGATTAATCAATTTGGCAAAGCGGGACTATATTATTATCAGATTGCTCGAGGAATTGACCATAGACCGGTACGAAATAATCGAATTCGAAAATCGATTGGAAGTGAAATCACGTTTCAGGAAGACTTAAGTGATGTTGAGGTCATGTTAACTAAATTGAATGCTTTGTCTGAGAAAGTTTTCCTAACCTTGATTAAAAAGAAACTCTCGGCAAAAACAGTGACATTGAAAGTTAAATATAATGACTTTGAATTGATCAGTCGGAGTGTGACGAAAGAAAATTCGATAAAGAATGTTGACGATATCTCGCAACTATTGAAAGAGTTACTTAAAAAAACACAAGTCGGCACACGTAAGGTAAGGCTATTGGGGGTGAGTGTTTCTAAACTTGAATCGTTTAATGAACTCATTACAGAACAAGGCACAGGCGACGATCAACTGATATTAATATAAATACTAAGACTGTTTTATTTTCAGTCTGTTAGGCCATCAGGCCACCGATCAAAGCACCAATTAAAAGGGGTGGGATATAAAAGACATAAAGCAGTAAGCCGCCGCCTGCAATCACCGCACCGATGACGGGCATTGCAGTGAGCATAGTGCCGCCAAAAAATAGAGCCAAGGCAAGTAATATCCCCGGGAGAAGTGCAGCTAACATACCTGAACCAACGCCGCCGGCGACTTTACCACCAACAATGCCCGCAATGAGAGGTCCAATGGCTGGTAACCAGAAGAGTAATAGTGAGATAACAAGCATCCAGATCATGCCCATTATCATGCTGCCTTTTTTTGCATCTGCCACGTAATTTCCCCTTAACCATTTATGATGGTTTATTATAGGGACAGTCACCGAAAATAACTAAGGAAGAAGACCATGAAGTTATATCATTTTCCACCATCACCAAATTCGCGTCGTGTATTAGCAGTTGCTTACCATGTTGGGCTGGATCCTGAGCTGATTAATGTATCGCTGCCAGAAGGCGAGCATATGGCTCCTGACTTCGTGGCGTTGAATCCGAATCATAAGATCCCGACATTTGTTGATGATGACGGATTTGTCTTGTGGGAATCCACGGCGATTATGCAATACCTGGCACAAAGGGAATCGGGGCACACGCTTTTTCCGAATGATATTAAGCAACAGGCGGAAATCAATAAATGGTTGTATTGGAACGTTGCACATTGGAGTGCGGCGTGTGGTATTTATCTTTTTGAAAATCTTGCCAAAGGCCTTTTTAATATGGGGGATGCAGATCCTGCAGAGCTTAAAAAAGGAGAAGAATACTTTTTACGTTATGGTGAAGTATTGAATAATCATCTCAAAGACCGAAAATGGATGGTAGGCGATGATGTTACTTTAGCGGACTATGCCGTTGCTTCGTTTCTGGATCATGCGGAAGTTGCGCAAATGCCAATCAAGAATTTTGTACATATTCAACGTTGGTATGCAGATATTGAAGCATTAGAGGCATGGAAAAAATCAGCACCGTCTAATTTTATGTAGAAGATAATAAATACTAGAAATTATAAGTTAAAAACAGCTCAAGATAATCGTCACGGCTAATGGCAAAAGCAGGATCAGAAGATGACTGGCTAAACAAAAGTCTGGTTTCCATTTCCAGTAACCAGTTATCACCAATTCGCCTGCTGGCTTCAATATTTAGAAATTTTCCGCCGGTATTTCTATCCCAGACAAGACCCATTAATGCTTCGCTCGATTGTGCATCATTAAAAGCTATTCGCATGCCGGTGCCGATGTCATCTTCAAAGATGGTTAGTGCACTTTCTCCACGGTCGTCATAGTGATATTCGCCAAGTACGCCAAGGTCGATCGCGCTATCAAAAATACCCACAAAGGTATATTCAAATCCGCTCGCAAGCGCATTATAAGTTTCACCTTGACCACTACGATGCAGTGCTTCAAATTTCCAAAGCATATTGCCTTTGGTTGCCTGTAGATCAATGGATGTTTGATTGATGATGTCATAAAAAGGTGCTAACACGACAACACCGGAGCTGTTTAATGTGGGCAACAATCTTGGATCACGGCTGGTGCCATAGAAATGTGCAACGCCTATATCCCAATCGCCAATGTAGTGGGAGTAGCGTAGTGCAATATCAACATGTTTTTCTTTTGCTGAAGATTCAAATTTTGATAAACCATCATCAACCACGGGCTGTGTTCTTAAGCGACCATTAATGCCTGGAAATTTGCGTTCTCTGAAATAGGGCAATACAAATAAGTCGACGGTTCCCCAATCGTTAATTAACGCAAGATTGATCATCGGTTGACCTAGCTTGTCTTCGGTATCAATATTTTCAACGAGGTCAGTTTGATTGATGACATCAACTAAATGTTGAAACTCGGTCACTCCCCAAAAGACTTTGCGAACACCAACTCGTAATTCCCAATTTTCAGCGGCCTTTAACCAGGTCAATTCGCGGATATCAAAGTGTGTGCGTTCGTTGTCGTGTTGATCCAGGCGAAAAAAAGGGACGATGGCCACACTTTGTTTCCCATCATCCCATTCATGATAGTACTCGGACTCGAATACTAGAGAGAGGTTCTCATCATGTTGCCTTGAATCTCGTGCATCTTGCGGGAAAAATCTAAACTCAGTGCCGAGATATCCACTCCATTCATTTGCAGGGCTAATTGCAGAGACAAGTACGGCGAATAAGCAAAAGATTATTCTTAATTTCATAAGAAATATTTAATGTGAAATGTGAAGAGTGAAACGTATCATAATTAACTTTACACCTTTCACTATTAATGCTTCACGTTCTTACCTGGCTCGTTTCAGGGTGTCACGATCAAAGTCGCGACCGCCCAGTCCATTTTTAAACGAATAGTTATTCCAGATTAAGTCCGTTTTTTTTCCGGTTTGGTGATTCACCATTTCCATTTTCCCCGGTCGCCAGTATTGCTCAAGGTATTGTTTATAATCAGAGGATATCAGTGTTTTTAACAAGGTGTTTTTGCGATCGTAAAACTCAACTTTACGCGGCTGGTACATTCCTTGATCTATCCAGGAAATTTGTCTGGTATAACCAGAATTTTCATATTGTGGATAACGTTCAGTGACGAAGACGTCATGGTCATCTATTGTTTCGTCTCGCAACCATTTGTAAGTATATTTTTCAATTTCCTGAGAAGATAAATCCTCATAAGCAAATTCACTGCCCACAAAAGGTCCTGATTTATTTGCAGATGAAATGCGTTTGATTCTTTTCAGGGCTGGCAAGTAGAGCCATTGGTCATCAGGCGTTAGTGCATGTGTATGACTTAAGAAAGCGGTGCCTTTTATATCTTTTGGGTTGTCAAAGATTGTGAGGCTTTTATCGCCATCACCATCGACTTCAAGTGACTTAAGCGCCATCGTTCGTTGACTGCTTTCACGGTGTTTATTGGTAAGTATCATCTCCAAATCGGCCGTTTGGTCAACCCAGCCTGTATCACGTTTATCTGCTTCTACTGCAATCGCGAGTCCTTTTTCTTCCGGTGTTTCTGCAACCGCGTTATGCAGTGGTAGAATCAGTAGCAGTATTGGCAGCAAGTAATTTTTTTGCATTTAATCTTTCCTCTATTTTGATCAAGAGTGGTGGCAGGAACAAGAAATCTGCGAATAGTGCCAGAATGATAACGATAGCAGTAAGCAAACCCATTCCTGAATTCAGCTCAAATGCTGAAGTTGCAAGCACAAGGAATCCAGCCACTAGCACAATCGATGTAATTAATAGTGCACGACCCACTGTCGCAAAAGCATATCTAACGGCATCTTCAGGGTTCAAATTCTTTTCACGACGTGCTCGAAGGTATTTACTTAAAAAATGCACCGTATCATCTACCACGATGCCGAGTGTCATGGTTGAAACGACTGAAAGTGATAAGCCTATCTCACCTACCATATAACCCCATAGTCCGAAGCCCATTGCAGCAGGTGCCAGATTGGGTATCAGACTAATCATACCTATCTTGATTGAGCGTAAGGCAACGATAAGGACTATTGAGATCAATACCAGTGCCAAGGTCGTAGCGTAAAGCATACTGATGATGTTTCTTTGGCCAATATGCGCGAACATAATCGACGTGCCGGTTCCGTGGCCAGATTTAATATGTGGTGCATTTTTAGTCAACCATGCATCTGCTCGTTCTTCAATCGAGATGAGTTCATTTGAAGATAAAGTTGTGAGCGTTGTTGTGAGTCTTATTGCTGACTTATCAATGTTGATTTGATTATTTAGATCAAGTCCATAAGGTAATGACATTTCATAAAGCAAAAGATATTGCGCAGATAAATCTCTTGATTCAGGTATTTTATACATCTCCTGGTTATCCCCGTGCATATTCTTATTTAAACGTTTACTGATATCAGTGTAAGAATTTACGTGCAGGACTTCTGGTTGTTGACGATACCAGTTGGAGAATGCTTCCACATCGTTTAGATATCCAGGATTGCTAATGCCACCTGGTTCGCCTGAATCTAATGAATATTCAATGTTATAAACCCCAGTCAGATTCTCTGTCGTAAAATCAGAGTCAGCTCGAAAATCGATGGTCTCATCAAAATAATGCACAAACACATCGTTCAAATCATTGCGCGGCAGTCCTGTAAGCAAAAGTAGAATCAGTGCGGACATTCCCCAAAAAAGAGGTGTGCGTTTACGCACTACAAAATCACCAAATGCTTCCATGATTTTATCGTGTTCGTCTTTTCTCTCCTTAACTTTGACAGGGAGAAGTGAAATCAATGCTGGCAGGAAGGTGACAGACATGATGAATGAAGTGACGACACCAATCGCAACGAAGTTACCCAGATGCCTGAAAGGAGGAACATCAGAAAAATTCATCATTAGAAAACCAATCGCAGTGGTTAAACTGGCCAGAAATACAGGCTGCAAATTAACTCGTAGACTTTCAATGAGTGCATCATGTTTTGACATGCCAAGCCGCATATCATGTAGGAAAGTAACCAATATATGCACGCAATTTGCGATGGCGATAGTCAATACGATTGTTGGGAATGTTGCGGAGGGTGGTGAGATGGGAAATCCAATATAACCACCAATACCCATCGCAACCATGATCGAGCAAGCGATGACCAATAAGGTACAGAAAGTACCCGTGATACCACCGACCAGTATTGCCAGTATTAGAAGCATCAGTGCAAAGCTTATCGGCACCAGGTTCCCGATATCAGCTTTTGCGGACTCTGAAAAAGCGTTGTTCATCATCACCATGCCGCTGATACGGACTTTTATTTCTGGATAAGTAGCTTCGAATTCTTTAGCCAGCTGTCGGGAAAAATCAACCACCGCCGGTGTTTCTACATCTTCATTGATTCTTGGTAATTGAACATTCACGTTAATACCCGTGACATTACTTTTATCTGTGATTAAACGATTATGTAATAAAGGTTCATTTAACGAGATTTGTTTAACTTGCTGAAGTTGTTCATGACTATATGATGAAGCTTCTTCAACCAAATCTCTTACTATCAAGTCATCTTCTTCAGCCTCGGTATATTGGAAATTAGTGATGGAATCGACCCGATTTGAAAAAGGGATCTGCCATGCGCGTTCTGTTAAATATTCAACGGCAGAAAGCGTTTCTTTGGTAAATACTTTTCCGTCAGCAGGTTCCAGAACAAAAAATACGTTGTCGTTCTGTACATAAGTATTTTCGAGAGCTTCGAATTCAAGTAATTGAGGATTATCTTCACTAAAAAACACACGATAATTGGTCGTGAAGTAAATATTTTTGACACCGGTTGCTGCTAATGCGACTAAAATCAGGCTAAGGATGATAATTAGCCAACGATAACGTAATACCCAGATGCCAAAAGCCTGCTCAAATTTTTTCATTTTTTACATTCCTTATAAATTTAATGAAACATTTTCGCCAATCAATTATTTATGTTTGGCTAATCCAAGAACTATCAATTCAACAACAGCGATAGCCTTCTCTTTGAATTGTTCATGTGTATACAAACTCATGAATATAGGCACATTGAATACAATGAGGCTGGTATGAATAGTCTGTGCCGTCGTCATGATATCGTCAATGTTAAATTCTCCTGATTCATTGCCATAAGATAATATTTCAGCAATTAGTGTGTTCTCAGCTTCAATCTTCTTAAAGACCAAATCAGGACGCTCCAAAGTGATGGTATTGACTAATTCATTAATTTTTTTATCGTCTTCTGCCATTTCATGACTTACCAGTAAGTCAGTCAAGACATAGGTTTTGAGTTGTTCAACGGCGCTCATTCCTGGTTGTCTGATGGCTATTCTCAGGCGATCAACGCGTTCACACATACATTTACTTGCACATTCAGCAATGATTTCCTGCTTGTTCTTGAAATAACGATACAGGTTCGCCGCCGACATGCCCACGTCTTTGGCGATTTCGATCATTGTTGTCTTGCCATAACCATAGTGTCTGAAGCGAGAATGTGCCGCATCAACGATTTGAGATCGTATGTCTAGTCCCAGGCTCTCTTCTGTTGCACTCATGGAGGCTATTTATAGCAACTAAATAATGAATATTCAATATAATATTCATTATTTATGAATTTTCCTTAGTGGGTTTGCTTAGACAGAGTGGTGGATCGACTTGTTTTTGATGTTAGAAATAGATTCAATTGAGAAGCAACTGTGTGAATAATTGTTCAGATAATCCACAGAGGATTAACTCAAGAGACTGCACTTAAACATTAAGTCTTAGATGGAAAAAGTGATGTCTAGACTGGTTTGATTGGTGAAAAAGATACTCGGGCTATGGGGGTAGGATGCCATTGACAATATCAATGACACGGGCAGGCTGAACAGGCTTTGTAATCCACGCATCTGTAGATATAGAAGCACTACCTTCAAGTTTGGACTGTTCAGTTTCTGTGGTCAGCATGCAAATAGGCATGGATTCAAAGTCTGCAAGCTTTCTGATCTCTTGAATCAATGTGATGCCATCCATATTTGGCATATTCAGATCGGTGATGACCATGTCAATATTTTCATCACCTTTGAGAACATCTAGTTCTTCTTGACCATCAGACTTAGCCAGATTGTTTAAGGATCAGGTCATGATTAAACCACATTCCTTTGTAAATTTATGTAAATTATTTTTAGTTTAGTAGCTCGGCGTTAGTAGCTTGTATATACTCATCTGCGGGAGTTTTGGAGGTGAGCAGGTGTATGGAAGAATGTCTTCAACCTGTTTTGTCATTAGCAATGTTTTGGCGTAAGCCAAGAGGATACTAGGTACTATTATGGTAAGCATATTACTAGTAGAAGAGGCAGCAGCAGCAAGTTAAGCGATGGCAGCACAAGCAGAACAATTAAGCCCTCTGGTTGTATATTTCAAATTGAATGAGGAAAAAGACACGAGCAAAACAGGTGAGATCATGCGTGCGCAGAATGATACACAGAGAAATTTGCAAACATCTGTTGCTACACAATCTCGGGCGAACTTATCTTTAGGAAAAAATACCGATGATAGTGACTGGCAGAAATTCTAAAAAAAGTGATAAAATCAATGTCAAAATACGAAAGTCTTCATTTAAAAAACCAACTTAGTTTTGCGCTTTATCAAGCGAGCCATGCTATCAACGCTAAGATTCGCCCATATCTCAAAAATTTTGGCCTGACATATCCTCAGTACTTTGTTCTGTGTGTGCTGTGGGAAAGCGATACAAGTCAGACGGTTAAAGCAATATCAGATAAGTTAAGCCTCGACTCGGGAACATTAACACCTTTACTCAAGCGCATGGAAAACGCGGGGTTTGTGGTTCGTAAACGAAGCAAAAAAGATGAGCGTGTAGTCAATATATCATTGACCCCAGCAAGCCAAGCCATACAGGGGGAACTCGCAGAGATGCATATTGAGGCTACTGCTGAAGTGTCATCATTGGCAGGGTTTTCGGTAGCTAAAAGTGCTGAACTTATAGATACTCTTCATAGACTCTCCGAAACACTGGAATTTACTGAACTAGAAAGAGAGAATGAGGCTGAAGCGCACCTTTCTATCGTAGTATAAAATACTCATTACTTGCTTCGTGTCGTCAAATCGAAACATCAAAACCTGTAAATATATTGTTCAGGGAGGATGACACGCTGGCAATTACAGATTTTGGTATTGCAAAGATGTTGGGTGATTCGAGTGAACTCACAGAAGTTGGACAGATAGTCGGAACCATGTTCTATATCAGCCCAGAACAAATTCGTGGTAAAGGCATTAATAAGTACAGTGATCTCTACAGTATAGGGGTGATGTTTTACAAGATGTTAACGGGTGAATTTCCATTTTATGGAGAGTCTGTAGAACAAATTCTTCAAGCTCACTTAATGAATCCCCCACCAAAATTACCCAAAAATCTTGCTTCTTTTCAACCTATTATTGATGGGTTGTTGGCGAAAGACCTGATGAACGATTCCAGAATGCTGAGGAATTTCTTGTTGGACTTGAATGGGAATAATCTTTTCAATCATTTTATTCCTCTGAGGAGTTCAGGCTTTGCACCTCCAGACACTTACCTTAATTTTTTCTAGTATGTAAATCATGCAAAATCTAAATGATCTTGAAATACTGCTTGGCTCTTCAGTACCCATTATTGTGATTGAGTCACATGAAGAGGGTCGATTAATTGAATTGTTTAATCGGTTAATCAAGAATATACCGAAATCCCTATTCCTCTGGACAGTGACCGAAGGTTTGAAAAGACTTGATGTTGATATGCCGGCACAGAGGCATAACAGCAAGCCTATAGAATTGCTTACTCAGATCAAAATGACTCGCGATGCAAGCATTTATCTTTTGATCGATTTCCATCCATTTTTAGATGATCCAGTGCATGTCCGTTTGTTGAAAGATATTGCGTTATTGAAAGGTGAATCTTTGCAACATATCGTTTTGATTTCTCATGAGATTAAGTTACCGGAAGAACTTGAGAGATACAGTGCTCGTTTTGAATTATCCATGCCTGATCGGAGCCTGATTGAAATGATGGTTCGGAGTGAGGCGAAAAGCTGGGCCACAAGAAATAAAGATTTACGCATTGTGGTAGAGAAAAAATTCTTTAATCAATTGGTTGAAAGTCTTGTTGGGTTGCCTGTTGATGATGCGCGACGATTAATTAAGGGTGCTATTGAGGATGATGGCGCACTGAATTATTCTGATTTAAGCAATATTATGCAGGCGAAGTTTAATTTGCTTGATCAAGGTGGTGTGCTTTCCTTCGAATATGATACTGCCAAGTTTGCAGATGTTGGTGGTTTGGAAGGTCTGAAAGAATGGTTACAGTTTCGCAGAGAAATTTTTAATGGTGAAATCCAAAATCCAGGGCTAGATGCGCCAAAGGGAATTATGCTATTAGGTATACAGGGTTGTGGCAAGAGCCTGGCAGCAAAAGCCGTTGCTGGAAGCTGGGGCGTGCCATTACTGAGACTTGATTTTGGTTCTTTGTATAGTAAGTTTTATGGGGAATCAGAAAAAAATCTGAGAGAGTCATTAAAGATGGCTGAATTGATGTCACCGTGTGTTTTGTGGATAGATGAGATAGAAAAAGGCATCAGTGTCGGCGAAAACGATGGTGGCACATCCAGCAGAATGTTGGGCACGATATTAACCTGGATGTCTGAAAATAAAGAGAAAGTATTTATCGTAGCCACCGCAAATAATATCGAAGCATTACCACCGGAATTGATTCGTAAAGGCCGACTTGATGAAATATTTTTTGTAGATTTACCCGACAGTAAAACGCGTGAATTAATATTCGGGATTCATCTTGATAAGCGCAAACAAAACCAGGATAGTTTTAATATTGAATCACTCGGAGTAAAGAGCGCCGGTTTTTCAGGATCCGAGATTGAGCAAGCTGTAGTCTCTTCGCTTTATTCTGCATTGGCTCAAAAAATACCATTAAACGAAACACATCTGCTTGATGAGCTGGGAAAGACACGCCCATTGTCTATAGTCATGGCCGAGAAAATAGAATCACTTAGATCTTGGGCGGAAGGTAGAACTGTCAGTGCTAACTAATTAACTATTTATTGCCAAGTATTTAATGTGTTGAGAAAAAATTACCAAATGCACGGCATCCCTCCTGCGTTTGAATTTCGTCTGTAATTTCCAGAGATTCTGCGTCAATAATATTAACGGTTGCATCAAACCAGTTGGCTACATAAACAGATTCTCCAGAAGGATGAAGTGCGATGCCTTCAGGGTAGTCGCCAACTTTAATTGTTTTAATGATTTTTTCATCGTTCAATGAAATAACAGATACTGTGCCGTCGCGCTGGTTAGTAACAAAAATTCTATGCCTTATTTTGTCATGTGCAATTGCGTAAGGAAATTTTCCTGTTTTTATATTCACGACATTATTACTGTCGGCTAGATCAATAATACTGACACTTCCATCACGGACATTTGCAACGAATACTTTATTTAATGACGTTGCAACAGTAACGCCAAAGGGAGCTGTTTGCACCGGAATTATTGACTCAATCTTTTCTGTTTTGGTATCAATAATCATTAGGTTATTATCATCTCTATTCGCCACATAAAGTTGTTCTCCTGTATCGCTGATGGCGACACCAGAAGGAGATTTGCCAACAGGAATTTCAGAAATAATTTCCATTGATATCGTGTTCATCACGGAGACTTTGTTTAAATACCAATCTGCAATATAGAGTGTTTTGCTATCAGGGCTAATAACAATTCCCACAGGGGCATCACCTACTTTAATATTTTTTACCAGGGTATTATCTTTTGTATCTATGATGGAAATTTCCTGGCTTTCAGGATTTGATACGTAGACTCGTTCACCATCCGCACTGGCGGTGACTCCAGCTGGTCTATGTCCAACATCCAGATTTTTAATGACCTGATTTGATGATGTGTCAATGATTGAGACTGTATCGCTGATCTGATTGGTGACATAAGCGTAAGTCGCTGCTTCTGCGTTCGATATTGTACTGAAGAAGAAAAAAAATGAGATTAAGTAATTAATCATCGGTGAAGAGGCAGGAAGTCAGATATTCTTTGTCTGCTGTGATTATTCGCATTTTATTTATCTGGCTTCCTGCTGTTGAATTTATTCGGAAAGCTTTTTAATATTTTCCATTCCTGCTTTATAAAAAACAGTTAGTTTTTCTGTGGCGTATTCGTCGCTTAATTCTTGTGGTGGCGTTGGACCTTGATAGGAACGATAAAAAGCACCTTTCCATTTTAGTGTTGAGCCCCCTTGTCCATTGTCTGAGACTGTCATGGTTAAACCATGGGTGGTAATAGGGTATGCTTTTAATTGTTGGCCAACTTCCATGTAATGTTGAATCATAAAATTATCTGGCTTATATTTGGCCAGTATCTCCCTTATTTGTTCACCACCTTCCAGCGTTATAACGCGTAAAGAATCAGGCTCATTACCATTATCGGCGGTGCAATCTGTCACGGTTGGGTGCCAATCTTTAATGGAACAATAATCATTAATTACAGACCAGACTTTGTCGGGTGTGGCATTAATTTCTATTTCTTCGATCAATAAGACCCTTGCAGGTCCATGGGCCGTTACTAGTGCCGGGGTGAAGAAAACAACAAGCAAATATAATTTTATAATTCTTTTCATACATAACCTCTTCAGATATCAGGATTAATGTCAGCCGATTTAAATTGTCGGAATAGAATACGACCGCAGGATTATACCGTCATATTAGCTACAGGGAAGTCCATATAATTTGCTCATTCCCCCTGAATTCATTAAGAACTCACTATACGTACATATTCAATGAGCATGTACTGTTGACTCAATATAATGCATGAGGTTCCATGTCCAGATTTATGACGCTGTTCACATGATTTATAGTGTATTGATGAAACTTTGAAATTATACTGAACAACATAAACAATGTTGAACTCTAAAAAAGAGAGATAAATATGCGTAATTTTATATTTGCAATAATAGCTTTATGTCTAATTGTTACAGGATCTGTCGTCTCCGCTGAAGATGTTGTCACAGAAGTTGTTAAAGAGGGCGTAAGGGGAGCTTTTAATGAATTAGAAAGGCAAACGATTAAAAAATATTTTAAAGAAAATGAGTTTGTTCACTATGCGGAAGAAGATGATACAGAATCAGATTCTCATAAACATAAAAGTAAGGAAAAATCTAAAAATAAAGGGAAAAATAAAGGTTTACCACCTGGCATCGCAAAGAATCTGGAACGCGGAAAACCTCTGCCACCAGGGATAGCTAAAAGAGATTTACCTGATGATCTTGATTCATCATTACCCAATCGACATGATGGTTATGAACGTACCGTGGTAGGCAATGATGTGGTTCTTGTTGAGATAGATACTGGAAAAATAGCTGACATAATTACAGATGCAGTATTGGGTATTTAAGCCTGTAAAGTATTAGAACCGGGTTTATGGGAGATGAGAGAATGAAACATACCCTTAGAGAATTATTGTTACGCTTGTTATTTGCATCTTGTCTCTCAGGATATTTTATATCTACGCAGGCTGCAGAAGATACTTATGAGGAAGATACTATCCTCAAGGAAGCTGATGCATTTTTTGGTGGTGGCGCTGAAGGGCTTGCTGAAGTGATCGAAAAAATATTTAAAGAGAAAGGTAAACCTAATGCTTTTATCAAAGGACAGGAAGCTAGCGGCGCGATTGTGATTGGTGCGCGATATGGGGATGGCACGTTAGTTCGTAAGGCGGGTGGTTCAAGAAAAGTTCACTGGACTGGACCCAGTATTGGTTTTGATGCCGGTGGAAACCTGTCAAAGGTTTTTGTGCTTATTTATAATTTGCCTAACATGGAAGCGATATTTCAGAGGTTTCCCGCCATAGATGGCAGTTTTTATTTTATAGGGGGTGTTGGTGCGAACTATCACCAAATAGATAATATAGTATTGGCTCCCATGAGGTTTGGTGCGGGTTTTCGCGCCGGCGTCAATATTGGATATATGCATTATCGCAAAAAGAAATCCTGGAATCCTTTCTGAGAATACTGCAGATTGATGCAATATGAATTAACATAGAACGATAAATGGTCCACTGTTAATTTAGAGGGAATGAGGCCCTGAATAATAAAGGATCGATTGGAGATCATGAGTAATTCCTTAACATCACAAAATCTTGCAGCTGCCGCTGAGAGGACAAAGAATAATGAAGATTGTACTTGCACCTGATTCCTTCAAGGGGAATCTGACATCCTTACAAGTTGCGTCAGCTCTTGAGAAGGGCATTAGAAGAGTCATCCCAAATGCGAGATGTATCAAAGTTCCTATGGCCGATGGTGGCGAAGGTACGGTCCAATCTCTTGTCGATGCTACTGGTGGTAAATTTATTCGCAAAAAAGTGACGGGACCTGCGGGGAAACCAGTGACAGCTCGTTATGGGATTCTGTCTGACGGTAAAACAGCTGTAATTGAAATGGCAGAAGCTTCAGGTTTGCCAGAGGTTGAAGGGACCAAAGACAAGAACCCATTGAAAACGACCACCTATGGTACTGGACAATTAATGGTGGATGCGATTAATAAAGGTGCAAACCATATTATTCTTGGCTTAGGTGGATCCGCAACAACAGACGGTGGAGTGGGAATGGCACAAGCATTAGGCGTCAGGTTTCTGGATAAGAATGGTAAGGAAATAAAGGAATTAGGTGCTGGTGGTATGTTGAATAAAATCGCCAATATCGATATGTCCGGTGTAGATATAAAAGTAAAGCGGACTAAGGTTACCGTGGCCAGTGACGTTGAAAACACACTGTGTGGTAAAAAAGGCGCGGCCCAGGTTTTTGGACCACAAAAGGGCGCAACACCTGCAATGGTCAGAAAGTTGGATGCAAATCTGAAGCATTTTGCCAGTGTCATCAAAAAAGATTTGCGTAAGGATGTCATGAAATTAAAAGGGGCAGGGGCCGCTGGAGGTTTAGGTGCAGGTCTGGTTGCGTTTACAGGAGCAAAACTCAAGAGTGGAATTGATATCGTTGTCGAGGCGACAGAATTATCGAAACACATTAAAGGTGCTGATTTGGTGATTACCGGTGAAGGACGGGTTGATTTTCAAACTGCCTTTGGCAAAACTCCTTCAGGCGTTGCCAGAGCCGCGAGAAAACAGAAAGTACAAACCGTAGCAATAGGAGGTGGGATTACAGATGATGCTCGAGGTGTGTTTGAGCACGGCATTGATGGATTGGCCAGCGCATGTGCAAGAGATATGTCCCTGCAAGAAGCCATAAGTCATTCGAAAGCTCACTTGGCAAATGCAGCTGAACGAGTTATTCGGTTGGTCTTAATCGGTAAGAATTTAGAGAAGTCCAGGAAAAAGTAAAAATAAAGAATCCTCAAATAAATAGAAAGAAGATATTAACATTAGAGTCAGCACAAATCTCTGCCGACTATATTTAATAACACACAATGAAGATTTCCAAATTTGCCTCACGATTTGATATGAATTCCGGCATCGTCCAACTAATGGATGATTTAGGTAATGCCTTATCAGAAAATAAAGAAATGTTGATGATGGGCGGAGGTAACCCAAGCCACATTCCTGAAATACAGCAATTCTTTCACGAAAAAATGCAACGTGTGCTGGATCGACCAGCAGAATTTGCCCACATGATTGGCGATTATGACTCTCCACAAGGCGACAGACCATTCCTGGAGGCGATTGCTAATTTATTAAATGATGAG
>JBLHKO010000007.1:0-48308 GCA_047620145.1 Gammaproteobacteria bacterium
AATGAGTCATATCGTATTGTAAATTCCATTTTTCAATTCTGTCGCAATTTAATGTTGGTTGCTTTGAGGGTTCAGATAGTGCTGCAATCAATACGCGATTGTATAACCAGCATCCTCGCAAAGTTATTCATTAATTTTACGAACTCATCAAATAATAGAGTAATGATACTGATATCTCATAATTTGTATATTTTATAAAATCAGTTCTGATTGGATGTCTGGAACAGAAGATCTAATTATATATTATAATATTTTTATACGTTGTCGAGACTCTCAATCTGCGGATGCGTCGACACTTGACTCGCTGATTCGCGGTTTTACAAGTATTTAATCTCCTTTTATTTTTGCGCTGCTATCATTTATAGAAAGTTGTCAGAACCTTTGATCAGTCTTTGCGGAAGCGCAAACCTTCAATTTTTCAACAATGCAATCATCTCATTGTCCTCTAATAATCGTTGCAGCATACTGGAAACAAGCTTATTGATTATTTCTTCGTTCTGCTCCATTGACGGAAACTTTGGATAGTCCTTCGTTCTCCTGTCCTGAAGGGTCAAGGTGCTTTTCTTTGTTGCGGTGTCCACAGTCACCTTAATGGACGCAAATAGCTCTATTCTCCAAAGGATTTTTTTCTCAGTCACCTTGTAGCTGAGTTGATCAATTTCAATAATCAGTTTATTTGTATTCGCTGAGTCATTGCTGACAACGACAAAGCCCAGTGCATTGAACGCAGCTGTAATCTCCCTGTAGATGGAATCTGTCGTTTTTGTGTCCGTCGAGATTGAATCTGTTTCATAGACTCCACCACGATAACCAATAGTATTGTCTTTACGAATATCAGTAACATCAATCCATAGTCTTTGGGTATTCGTTTTTTCGAGATCAGATACATCCAGAGAGGGCGTGATATTGATTGTCTGCGGACTAAGTGTGCAAGCCGCCAACAGGACGTTTACCGCCAGCAAAAACCCAGTGGATTTCTGTCTATGTGTTATTTGCATTTTCATCCTCGATAATATTTGTTAGCGTAGTTTTGCGTTGTTTGTACAGTACCTTTTCAACTGCGGGTAATATCTGCCTAATGATCGTTTCTCCGTCAGGACTTTCAACCATGGCAACAAGAATATAATTGCGCCATCTTTTACCCTTCACCATTATTGAATCAGCGTGCCAGTTTTTCCAGGTGCCTGATTTACGGAACAGTTTTGCATCCGGTGCCAACTTGTCTATGGCGTTTACAAATTTATGGTGTAATCCCGGTGCGGAAAGATCTTGCAACATCTGCGCGGAACGTTTGGGATTGATCAGGCGATTGGACGCTAGAAGATAATAAAAGCGGCAAACTTGCGCCACCGTAGCGCCATGCGAAATATTAAACATGGGATCACCGTAGCGCTTACCTGCTTTGGCATAACGTTTTCCCACCCAGAGACCGCCTCCCTTACTTTCGTCGTAAAAGCCAAATGCAGGATCACTGAGGACAGCAGCAATTTTTTTAAACCCTATAAGATCAATGATGCGCGTTGCGGCATCATTATTGGATCTGCGGATCATATTTTCAAGATCTTCGTGTATCTGTTTTGTCTCAACAAGACTGCCATCTTCGAAGGATTGGTAAGCCGCAAGGAGGATGGCAATTTTGGGCATACTGGCTGCATACATCATGGCGTTGCCGTTTACTCTACCAAATCGTATTTTCTTATTACTCAGGTCAACCAGGCCAACTGCCATGCGTTTTTGCTGAATCAGGCTTCTCCATTTTGGATTTTCATTCAATACACGTTCGAGACCGTATTGTAAATCTGCATCGACAAGGTCATGCCGGATCTGATATTCATAATTGGCATTTTCATCAGCATAAGCGTCAAACGCCATGCATACCGTGATGAGCAGAAAAAAACACAGAAATATTCTTGTCATAGTTGACTCTGGATTTATGATGTTGTTAAGGGTATTGCTCTTGCTTGATTCTCCCGATTCATTCGGCGGTATTCACGGGACAGGTAAATGGCAAATCCTATCCAGATCAAGCTTAGTACAATGTTGATAATAAGAAAATCAATCAGTGAAAATGACCACACACGTGTGCCAAGCAGGACAGTCAGCGCGGCGAGACCGTCGCCAATTCGAACAAATAGCGTATCTACTGTCGCCTTGGCCTGGTAAAGCATGGCCTTTGTCGTTGGTAACCACAACATATGCCGTGCAGTATTGTTAATGGAATAATTACTCGAATTCTCGGCAATCTTCATAAACTTGATAATACCGAGCACCGGTGCAATCGCCATGGAGAAATAGGCCACCAGGGATATCAATGGTGTGACCAGGACCAACAGGCTGAAACCACCGAACTGAATCAGCCTGGAAACGATAAACGCCTGTAACAACAGCCCGATCAGGTTTATCCAGAAATACAGATCACTGTAAAAGGCGGTCGTGGCCGTTTTTACCGCCTGGCTGAGCTCTTCAGGGTTAGTGATGGCCACAAGGTCGGCGCTAATGACCTCCTGTATCATCCCAAACAAAATATTGTCTCCACTGGCAACTATCCAGCTAAACAACAAAATCATACCGGATGTTGCGAGCAGGTAGCGGCTCTCGAAAATGGTTTTAAAAGCGCCATGACCTTCAGGAGCGGCAGGCTCTCTCCAGCGCTGCAAGGTGGCCTCGGACGGCTGCCCGAGTGTACCGCGCTGGTCAATCCACGACGTTAGACACAGTGCACAGCCAAGTGGAACAAGTGCCAGCAGAATAAGATCGAAACTGTCCAGCCATTGAGTCCGGATTAAACGCTCGCCCAGCCATGACCCCACAAGGGCGCCGAGAGAGGCGCCGACGGCAATTAAGGGAAACAATCTGCGTCCTTTTTCCTGACCAAAGAGATCGGAGGCGAAGGACCAGAACTGGGCGATGAGGGTGACACTGAACAGACCCACAAATATATAAAACATCACACCAGAAAACGGTATTGCAGATGTTAGCAATCCCGGTTGCAGCAACCAGAACACCACCAGGGTAAAGGCACAGATGATTCCGGTCACCGTAATTAATTTTCGCCGCGGATAGCTTGCTGCCAGTTTTGAGTAAAGAGGCAGAACCGCCAGTAATAACAAACTTTGACCAAAGGCGGAGTAGGCTTTGATTTCAATCTTTGACAGCCCTGAGATCACCGAAACTGATAACCAGCCTTCACGTACCGGTTTGATAAAATAGTAAGCAAGCAGGATAAGAAAAATATTTAACAGCAGTAACAGGCTGGTGACACCTTCTCTTGCATGTACTTTGGCGAATATGCCCAGTAAGCGATCCAGTGTTGTCAGGATAGTCGGTTTATTGGATTGATCGTTCAAAATTTTTATGAATTTTCACCAAAAGGATCACTGCCACGAGAAAACGATCTGGGATACAGCTAAGTGAGGTAGAATAACGATTATCAAAAACTTAGGGTGTCTTAATGGAACTGCGTTGCACATCTTAACAGAATTCCGAAATGTAATAATTATATTTTTTGGCACTTTCGGGTCCTTTGTTTGTGCGCAGGATTTTGTTTATGTAAATCCGCTTAAATTGCCAGAACCGAACATTATAGAGGAAGCACGGCAAATCGTGGCGACGATGATCAATGCAGAAAGAGGGCCATACAGACGTCTGCGCTGGTTTTGTGCCGACGGCACAACGCACGAACCTCAGGCCTACGCCTGCAGCGAGCGTGGTGGTGGCAAGCAACATGCCGAGTACAGTGAGGAGAGAGAACACCTTGCCGAGTTGGGCTGGCACGTTGGCACCATATACGCTTCAGAGGACCTGTCTTACTGGACAGATTCAGGTCAACGACAGGAGCGCCTGCGTGAACTGGCCCTGGAAAAATACCTGCTGGATATTGACGATGGCTGGATTCTGAACAAGGCGAAATTCTCTCGTGGTCGGGTACAGGCCGAAGATGAAGAATATGCAGGCAGACAGCTGCTGCTAAGTTTACTTGATTCGCCACAATGGATAGGAGATAACTATCTGCTGCTACGTGAACTTGTGCGGGTCATTCCTCACAGTGGTGCTGGTACAGATTTAAACCGTGTTGTCAGGCGTCTGGCTCTTGAAATTGCCCAGTTGAATCCGGACTTTGAGTTATTGCGTATCGAAGTACACACCACCCCTTCGATTAAAACAATCAGGCGGATAGAGGACTGGGTCTCTCGCTCAGCGGAAGCACCGGAGCTGGGAAAAGTACACACTCTGTTATCCCGTATGAACGATTTGTATGGCGAAGCAGGCAGACAGACACGCCTGGCACGCCTGCACGAGGCCATCGCCAACATACCGAAGATTTATGCAATTCAAACGCTTGTAACAGCGCCTGCCACTGAGACTGCCATTGACCGGGCAAAGCGTTTAGGCCAGCTTTTGCAGAATATACGTGAAGCAGTAATTACCGACCTCAAACCCGGACAACGTCTGCAGTTACTTGACGGGATAAACGATATAGAAGCCGAGTTAAGAATAAGCGCAAATCGCTTCCTGGAAAACGAAGCGGCAAGTCGTAGAGAGCTGTTGTCAATAATCCAGGGATTGTTAATGGCTAGTTACGGTAGTGGATTGTTAACGAAGGGCGAACATGCAGAAGTGATGAAGAATTTGCAGCAGGTAACTGCCTCAACTAGTACAGCATTTGGTGACTATCAGAATCTATCGGAAACATTGAACCTTACCGCGAGCTGGGCGATTGGCTCTATCCGTTATACCTTTGCCGAAGCGTTAAACCGTTACACGGCACTGGACAGCCGGTCGGCAGGATTTATCGACGATGTATTGCGCTCCTCGCCCATGTTGCAACTGGCTGAACTATCGCGGCAGGTCGTCCAGGATGTGCAATTGTTGAGCGGAGTGAGTAAAACTATTGGCGCTGAGCCAGCGACTTCATTGTTGTCATTAAATCCGGGTATTGCGGTCGGTCCATTGCGTATTATCAGCGATGATGATCTGCGAAATAACCATGCCATGCGGCGTGAGGAAATTGTGGTTTTACCGCAGACTGTCTCTGAGTTGACTCCTGTCGCCGGCGTCATGACGCTCGGTGAAGGTAATCCGCTTTCCCATGTTCAATTGCTCGCCCGGAATTTCGGTATACCTAATATCTCCATTACCCCGGAACTAATGGAAAAAATAAGACTGCTGAACGGTCGCCAGGTGGCGCTAATCGCGGCCAGCGATGGTTCGGTTGTACTGGAAGAATTTGATCACTTGTCGGCTGCAGTAAAACTCCTGTTGGCACCGGCAAATAATGTAATGGAAAAAATGGATGTCCCGCTGCCCAATCTGGAAGTGAGGCAACCTATACCACTGGCGGAATTGAACAAGGGATTATCCGGCATTCTTGTTGGTCCAAAAGCCGCCAATCTTGGCGAACTGAATCGTCTTTTCCCCGGGACAGTGGCTTCTGCTATTGCGCTACCGTTTGGTTTTTTTCTTGATAACGTCAATCGTAATGAGACCAGCAACTGGAACCAGTTGGCGAGCATATATGACGCTTACCGTAACGCTACACTGGACGAAGAAAAACTGCGGGAAGCATTAACGGAACTTCGAACGGCCGTCAGTCGGGTTACCGTGGAAGAAAATTATCGCGAGAAACTTACCAGTCTTATGCAGCAGCTATTTGGCGAGGATGGCAGTTACGGCGTGTTTCTGCGATCCGATACCAATGTCGAAGACCTGCCAGGGTTTACAGGTGCAGGTCTTTCCGAGACCGTCGCCAATGTCGTCGGTTTTGAAAATCAAATGAATACTATACCTACCATCTGGGCCTCGGTGCTCTCCGCTCGCGCTATCGCCTGGCGATCGAATTTGCTTAAGCAACCTGAACGTGTGTATCCCTCCGTACTGTTAATGAAAAGCGTGCCCTCGGAGAAGTCCGGCGTACTGATCACCGCCGACCTGTTCGGTCGCAGCCGGGGCATTACTACTTCCACCGCCTGGGGCGTAGGTGGTGCTGTTGCCGGTGAAACCGCTGAATCCCTTTTACTTCTGGAAGACGGCAGTGAAGTGCTTATATCTGAAGCAAAAACCCCCTATCAACGGTTTTTACCTGAGAGGGGAGGCGTCGCGTGGCTGCCGGCAGCGGATGGTTCGGTGCTAAGTCTTAGTGAGAAAAATCAACTGCGCGTTCTTAGCCGCGTAGTGCAGGAAAAGAGCCCGCCACTCCGCGATGCTAATGGCAAGATCTTGCCCTGGGACATCGAATTTGGTTTTGTTAATGAAGAATTGAAATTATTTCAAATACGACCGCTGGTGCAACGCGGACAGGAGAAGGCAAACCATATTATCAGTACCATCCATCCCGTCCGCATCAGCATACCTGAGTTTGTTAACCTCGATAGCCCAGCATTGACGGTGAGCAAAACAGTCCATTAAGAGAACTTGAATATCATGATAAGAATGTTCAAACGCGTGTGCCTTGTTCTATTGACGCTTTCTCTGGTGTCGTTGGCCATTGCCTATCCGCTTGACGGCAGGGAAGGTAGTGGTATACGCCGGCTTACTGGGTATCAATTTGCGCAAACTCTGCCGCAAGGCTCGAAAGTTGCGCTCGGTGGTTTGCTCGACACAAAGGAAATTTCACTCACTCTTGTCAATCAGCAAGCCGTTCCGGATTTCGATGAACTGCCGGTGGAACCTGAATTACAAAAGTCACTGGAGTCCATATTCAAAAGCCGTGATCCTTCCTACAGTGCAGTGGTCATTGATATCAGCAAGCCTGAGGATATCGCCTGGGCAGCAATACAACCTGACATTCGCCAGAATGCAGGAAGCGTTGGAAAGATCCTTACCATGCTGGCGCTGTTTGACTCACTTGCGCGCGCTTTCCCCGAGGTGAATGACCGTGAACGCGTACTCAGGGACAGCAATATCTATGCAGGTAACTGGGTGATTTCCGACCATCACGGCGTGCCGAAGTTTTCAGAACAAAGCGGTACCAACCAGTCCTCCATCATTCAGACTACAGATAACTTTCACCTGTCCGAATGGATGGACCACATGATTTCAGCATCGGCAAACGCAGCCGGCAGCGTGGTCTGGCGGGAAGCGATGTTGTTACGGAAATTTGGCGATGCCTATCCCTTGTCCCCAGAGGCCTCGGAGCAATTCTTTAATGAAACACCAAAGACGCAATTGGGTGCTCTCTCTCTGCAGGTGATTAACGAACCGTTGTTGGCAGCAAAACTCAATCACGATAATTTCCGCCAGGGCTCCTTCTGGACCAGCACCGGCCAGGCCCGTATCCCCGGCACCCAATCCTTTGCAACCGCCAGGGAACTCTCCCGCTACATCTGGCGCATGGAACAGGGTCGCCTCATCGATACCTGGTCGTCCCTGGAAATGAAACGTTATCTTTACATGACTAAGCGCCGTTATCGCTATGTTTATGCACCGGAACTCGCGCAGAGTGCCGTGTTTTTTAAAAGTGGTTCGTTATATCAGTGTCAGAAAGAGGAAGGATTTACCTGCGGCAAGTACATGGGTAACGTGCGTAACATGATGAATTCGGTCGTCGTCGTAGAGTCCCTGCCCGGCGCATCACAGTATTACCGCTATATCGTCGCGCTCATGTCCAACGTCCTCAAGATCAATTCAGCCTGGGATCATTCCCGTCTTGGTGCCGCTATACACGAGGCGGTATTGACCCGAGGCGCGGTCAAGGTCAAGGAAGAAGGCGATAGGCAAAATATTCAGGATGCGGGTAGAAGTTAGGTGTTTTAATTATTTTTGCTTTGCCATCGAAAAATAAAATTACATTTTGTATCTGATCGTCATGCCGCCATAGGCATTGAAATCAGCAACGGATTCGAATAATTGACCGCCAGGTACTGATTGCAACTTATTCCTAGCAATTACACATTATAATTATTGTCTACTGAACATGGTCAATTTCGTTCTCTGTTGAAAAGTCGTTTTATCCAGTCAAACAGATCCTTTTCAACGTAATCGCGAAACTCTCCAGCATCGAAGAATACAGCAAAACAGTCGCTACAACTTTCGTACCAGATATGGGGCTGATCTGGGACAACCATTTTAATCATCGGGGCAGAACAGGCAGGACAAAAAATGTCATCTATTTTATTGAAGGCTTTACCGATATCAGGATCGCCGACGTCAATATCATCAACATCATCCAGGTCTTTAAGATATTCGTGCTTGGAGCGGTCAAAGAACAAACCCTTACAAAGAGTGCAGCGTTGAACAATCACTTCGTATATTTCCAGATCTTCCAATGAGGATTTACATTTTGGACATTGGATACCAGTCTTCCTTCTGTCTATGAATTAATTGACATAAGCAACAAGTTGATGTTTATAAATACTTACTACTATCTTTTAGAGTCTACCTTATTCGTAAAACAACAACAGGCAATCTTAGAACTAATTGCATTAATAGAAAATAAATACTTATTGAAACAAGCTTAAACATTATTCAATATTTTGTATTTGTTCTCGCATTTGTTCGATAAGTACTTTGAGATCCACCGAGGTGTTTGTGTAATCAAGATTGGCTGCTTTTGAGCCCAAAGTGTTTGCTTCTCTGTTTAATTCTTGCATAAGAAAATCCAGTCTTCGACCAACAGGTTTATTTTTTTGCAACACATGTCGGACTTCTCCAAGATGAGCATCAAGTCTATCCAGCTCTTCTGCGACATCTGATTTTTGTACCAATAATAATATTTCCTGCTCAAGCCGGTCATTATCCAGCTCGATGGATAGTTCTTGTGATTTCTGCGTGAGTCTGTCACGCAGCATTTGTTGTATTTCCGGCAATTTCTCTTTAAACACCTTAAGTAGCGTGGCAATGCTGTCACAGCGTTCAATGATCATGGCCTGTAACTTTTGACCTTCACCTAATCGTGTTTCTACAACATGTTCCAGTGTCGCATCCAGCTGTTCTAGTAAAGGCACGGAGATTGATTCAGCGTCAATCATGTCTCGATTAATCACACCGGGCCAGCGTAGAACATCCATTGCGTTGAGTGCTGCGGGGTTAGCCATTGATGACTGTATGGACTCCGCGGATTGAACAAGATTTTTTGCAAGCTCTGTATTGATTGACAAACCCTTGCGAGAAATTTCATCAGCATCAAAGCGCAATGTGCAATCAACTTTGCCACGATTGAGTTTGTTTGATACGTGTTCGCGAATTTTGGCTTCAAGCATTCTCAATTCTTCTGGAAGACGGATACTTACTTCGAGATAGCGGTGATTGACCGTTCTGATTTCCCAGGTTACATGTCCAATTTCGTTTGTTTCTTCAGTGCGGCCATAGGCCGTCATGCTTGCTGTCATATAAAATCTCTGCTTACGTCTAGTGAGGTTGGTAAGTCTAACCGTTGGAAATATTAAGGCAAATAGCATGTGATTTATTCATGTATAATTCGCCCAATTTTTAATATGGAGAGAGCAAATGCGTCCAAGTGGAAGAGCCCCGGATCAACTACGGGAAATCAAACTGACTCGAGACTATACCTGCCATGCTGAAGGGTCTGTACTGGTAGAGTTTGGCAAAACCAAGGTTATCTGCACAGTCAGTATTGAAGATCGTGTGCCGGGATTTCTCAAGGGCAAGGGGCAGGGTTGGTTAACCGCAGAGTATGGCATGTTACCCCGGTCTACGGGGTCGCGCATGCGCAGAGAAGCAACGCAGAGCAGCCAAGGTGGAAGAACCATGGAAATTCAGCGTTTGATTGGGCGCTCTCTTCGCGCTGTAGTGGATCTGAAAAAATTAGGTGAAAGAACATTGACCATCGATTGTGATGTGATTCAGGCCGACGGTGGAACACGAACGGCATCTATTACGGGTGCTTATGTCGCCTTGGTCGATGCTGTTAGATCGTTGCAGTATGAAAAGATATTAAAAGAAGATCCGGTGAATTCTGCGCTCGCCTCTGTATCAGTCGGAATTTATAAAGGCACTGCTGTACTCGATCTTGATTATGCAGAAGATTCAAATGCAGAAACAGATATGAATGTAGTGATGAACGGTGAAGGACAATTTATTGAAGTGCAGGGTACTGCTGAGGGTCACGCGTTTAGCGGTGATGAACTTAATGAAATGTTGGGGCTAGCACAAAAGGGGATCACTGAACTCTTCGACTGCCAGAATAAATCCCTGGCAGAATAAGGCTCTGTAAAAAGACAAGTTCTTTCGTGGAAGCGATATCAAATAGAAATAAAATCGTATTTGCCAGTGGCAATGCTGGCAAGGTCCGTGAGGTCGGTCAGCTATTGGATGGTTTGAGTATCGATATTTTTCCACAGTCAGAATTTAATGTGCCAGAGATAGAAGAAACCGGACTCACTTTTATCGAGAACGCCATACTAAAAGCAAGGAATGCCGCACATCACACAGGTTTGCCTGCTATTGCTGATGATTCAGGAATTGCAGTTGATGTTTTGCAAGGACGTCCGGGAATTTATTCGGCACGTTTTGCCGGTGTTGGTGCGAGTGACGAAGAAAATCTAAATAAGCTTGTTAGCCTGGTTAAATCTTTTCCAGAACAAGAAAGAACGGCTAGGTTTATTTGCTCAATGGTTTACTTACGACATGAAGAAGACCCCACGCCAATGATTGCGGAAGGTGTCTGGGAAGGCCAGTTGCTTCTCGAACCTAAGGGCCAAGATGGTTTTGGTTATGATCCGATATTTTATGTTTCATCTGAGGAATGCACATCTGCCGAATTGCCGCCCGAGATAAAAAATAAATTAAGTCATCGTGGTCAAGCGCTCAGGAAATTACTCGGACAATTATCATCACTTTACACAAACTGAATTTACATGTTGTGAATCAGGTTTATGCTAGATTTTAAAAGTAATCCGCCATTATCTTTGTATATACATCTTCCCTGGTGTATCAAAAAATGTCCTTATTGTGATTTCAATTCGCATGCTATTAATAAAGAAGCATTTCCAGAAGACGCATATATCGATGCTTTGATCAGTGATCTTGAATCAGAATTACCGCGTATTTGGGGTCGGCCCATCGTTAGTATTTTTATCGGTGGTGGGACACCAAGCTTATTCTCAGCAGAGGCAATTGATCGCTTGATGGCTGCTTTGCGATCAAGGTTGACGTTTTATCACAATACGGAAGTCACTATGGAGGCCAATCCGGGTTCGGCTGAAGCTGGACGGTTTAAGGCTTATCGTGAATCTGGGGTGAATCGTCTCTCTATTGGTGTACAGAGTTTTGATGATAAGAAGTTAAAATTATTAGGGCGTGTTCATAATAGTACTGAGGCACTGAATGCAGTTGCGATGGCGAAGTCTGCCGGGTTTGATGAGATTAATATCGACTTGATGTTTGGGCTACCTGATCAATCAATCGAAGAAGCACTATCTGATTTAGAAATCGCGATAGAACTTCAACCTACACATCTCTCATGGTATCAATTGACCATCGAACCCAATACAGTTTTCTATTCGAAGCCACCTGTTTTACCCGTTGATGATTTATTGTGGGATATGCAGGAACAGGGGCAGGCCTATCTATCTGACAACGGATTTAATCAATATGAAATTTCCGCTTACGCGAGAAATGGTGATAGTCATCAATGTCAACACAATCGAAATTATTGGCAGTTTGGCGATTATTTGGGGATTGGTGCTGGGGCGCATGGAAAACTCACGCATGTCGCGGAAGGCAAAATAGAACGCTATGCGCGTCATCGAATACCGCAGAGTTATGTCGAAAAGATCTCACAATCAAGTGCAGTAACAGAAACCAGATCGTTGACCAGAGATGAGTTGCCCCTGGAGTTCATGATGAATGTCTTGCGTCTTAATGATGGATTTCATCCATCCCTATTTAGTGAGCACACGGGCTTGTTATTGAACGCTATCAAGAAGCCATTAGAAATCGCTGAAGAAAAAGCATTGATAGAATGGGTTCTAAATAAGATAAAACCAACAGAAACTGGGCATCGTTATCTGAATGATTTATTACAATTATTTATGAAATGAGACTGAGTGCCATGAAATTTGCGTCTGTTTGGTTTAGAGTGTGGTTTCAGTAAAAATTAAAAGGATTGTAGTTATCTATGAAGATCCTATTCTGCTTAATCGGTGTTGGGTCTTTATAAGCAAATGGCTAATCAAACAGACTAATTAAAATAAAGAATAAAGGGTATTAATGAACAAGGAATTTTTAACAATAGAAAATGAAGAAGATCTTAGTAAATTATGCGAACAATTAAAGGGCAGTGCATGGATAGCCGTTGATACTGAATTTGAGCGAACCCAGACATATTTTCCAGAACTCTGTTTGATACAGGTTGCGAATGAAGATATCGCGGCGATTATTGATCCAATCGCAATAGCTGATCTGGAACCATTTTTCGAGATTCTATACGACAAATCAATTACCAAGGTCTTTCATTCAGTACATCAGGATCTTGAAATATTTTTCAACCTCAAAGGTTCTGTTCCAACACCAATTTTTGATACGCAGATCGCCGCGCCTTTGCTTGGTTATAAGGAACAAATTGGTTACGCGAACCTGGTGCACCAATTGTTAGATATTGAGCTTGGCAAGGCATTTACACGGTCAGACTGGAAACAACGTCCTCTGAAACAAGGCCAGCTTGAATATGCAATCAACGATGTCACTTATCTTGCCGTAGCCTATGTTCAATTTATTGAAAAACTCGAGAAACTTGATCGGCTTAGCTGGTTGGATAAAGAATTTTCTGAATTGGAAAATCCAGAACGTTATCAACCAAACCCTGAACATATCTGGAAAAAAATTCGTGAATCAAAAAAATTAAAAGGTAAAAGGCTGGCTGTTCTACAGAAATTAGCTGCGTGGCGAGAGATCACCGCAAGACAAGTGAATAGACCGAGAAACTGGTTGGTGAAAGATGATGCTATTGTTGATATGGCGCAATTACTTCCAGAAGATTTAAATGCCTTGATGAAGATTAAAGGAATGCAAGATCGGTTTGTAAAAAATTATGGTGAAGATTTATTAGAAATAATTCATAGCGCACAGCAACTGTCACCAGAGCCCTTAGCGAAACAAAAACAGAGCGAGAAACTGACCGCGCAGCAGGAAGCTTTGGTCGAGGCACTCTCAGTGATAGTCAGGTTACAAGCGCAACTCCATGAGATGAACCACTCCGCGCTAGCCACCAAAAAGGAATTGCACTCATTTGTTCAAAACCAGGAAGAATCGCTATTACAAAGTGGCTGGAGAAAATCATTAATCGGTGATGCGCTAACAGCATTTATGTCTGGCAAGCAATGTATAGGCTTGATAAACAATAAATTATCAATTGTTACGAATTGAGTATTATTCAATTTAAAAATGCCAAGATAGGTATGACATATTAGATATGCCAAATTTGATAATGATAAAACCCATCGATGAATATCAGGAAAAATGCGTCATTGAGAAGACTAACTTCTTTATTGGTGAAGCTAGTAAGATTTATCAACGAAATTTCGAACCCATTACCGTTGATTTCGATTTGAAAGGGCGTATATCAGGGATGTATCGGAGAAAATGGAATCAGCGTGTGATTCGATACAATCCCTTTATTTTTGCAAAATATTTTGAAGATAGTCTGGAAACCACAATTCCACATGAAGTTGCACATTACATTACAGACATAATGTACAAACAGTGTCGTCCACATGGCAACGAATGGCGCGGAGTTATGCAAGCATTTGGTGCTGATGACAATCGAACCTGTGATTATGATCTTGAGGGAATTCCAGCAAGAGTGTATCAGCGGCATGAATATCACTGTTCATGTATGACACATGAGATAACTAGTCGTCGGCATAATAAAATTCAAAATCGTCGCGCGCGCTATCATTGTAAAAAATGTAATGAAGAACTAACGTTAAAAATAGCCAATGGCTGATATTCATCCACAATTACTTAAAGATTGTCTGGTGCTTGGCAGTTTTCCCCTGTGTAGATTATTACTCATGAAGGATGCTAATTATCCCTGGTTTATTCTCGTGCCAGACAGAGAAAATATCAGTGAGATTCATCATCTATCCGAGGAAGATCAAATACAGTTAATCAGAGAATCGACATTTTTGTCTGCAGTAATCGAAGAGGCATTTCGAGCAGACAAGATTAACGTCGCAGCATTAGGCAATGTAGTACCGCAACTACATTTACATCATATTGTGCGTTATAAAGATGATATTGCGTGGCCGTCACCAATTTGGGGCAATCAACCAACAAGGGAATATTCCGATGAATTACTTGATACGATATCCAATAAGCTGGTAACCGCGATTACGTCAGCATCCTCGAAAAAATCTATTAAATTCAAACAACTTTGAATTTGCGAGTTCAAGATAGCTGCTTCTTTTTCAAGCTCTGCGCGATCTTTCTGGTGTTGTGCTTCTGACTCCTGTACCTCAGCCTGTATATTTCGCTGTCCGTGATGTGTTTCATAGGGACTGATAATAGCTTCAGCTAACATCGTCGCGTTTAACTTATCTTTACGTACATAATCCTTGATGCTAGATTTTAATGTGCGGATAGCAAGCTCTTCATTGCCGGCAGCTGTAAGCAAGATTGTCGTAGGGAAATCTATTTTCCTTTGATGCTTGTTAAATATATCGAGACCGTCTAGTCCATGTATGCATAAATAATAATACAGCAGGAGTACATCAAATTTACTCCAGTCGAAATCATCGGCAGGCTCGCCTTTTTCAAGTGGGTCGTATTCATGAATTTCTACATTCTGAAAATGTTCAGCGAAAAGAGTCTTAAGGAGGTTTCTATAATCTTGATCATCATCAAGTAGAACAATGTTTTTATATCAGTTCTTGTTTTCATGATGAGATCTAATAATGGTAGTCGACGAACCTAATGTCTTGCCTTGCTACTTTTCTCATATCTAGGGGTATTACGTTGAGATTGTTCATCTTGTAATTTTATATAACTTTCCCAACGACGTTGGTCGAGTTCACCAGATTCAAGAGCGGTCTTTATAGCGCAATCTCTCTCAGTTTTATGTTGGCAGTTTTTGAACTTACAGTAAATCAGAAATTGAGTGACATCTTCAAAAGTATCTTCAATACCTGTTTCACAATCACTGAGCTGTAATTCTCTTATCCCCGGGGTGTCGATAAGTATGCCGCCATCTTGTAGTAGATGTAGTGATCGCGAAGTGGTTGTGTGTTTGCCTTTACCATCTTCTTCGCTGATTTCTGCCGTCAATTGATTGGCATCAGTAAGGTTGTTTATCAGGGTTGATTTCCCCACACCGGAGGATCCGACCAGTGCAATGGTGTGACCTTCAGTACAGAGTGTTTTGAGGGCGGCCAAGCTCGTATTGTCTTTGGCATTGATACATTCAACTCGAATGCCACTTTGTAGCTTTAGTGCCTGATTTTTATAAGGCTCGCTGTCATCGGATAGATCTATTTTTGTAAGCACAATCACTGGTTGAATTTTGGCTTCTGCGGCCAAAGCCAGATAACGTTCAATGCGTGAGGGGCTAAAATCTTGATTACATGAGGTGACAATAAACAGTGTATCAACATTAGCGGCGATGAGTTGATCATGGGTTCTGTTGCCAGCCGCTTTACGTATAAGAACAGTTTCTCGTTCAAGTAGTCGTAGCGGACGTTCACCTAGATGAGGTATTAGCAACCAATCACCCACCGCAAGATTCTTGGGGTTAGAGAAGACGCCTATCTCAAATGTTTCAATCCCCTTATGACTCCAGACGATACAGTGACTACGGTGGATTTGTGCGATTCTGGCGGGATAATTGCTGCTTTCTTCATCTGCGGAGAATTGTTGCTGAAAACAAGGTTTCCAACCTAGCTGAGCCAGATTAAAAGTCATATTTGTCCGTTAAAGCCAAGTCTTAAGATAGTGGAGCCTCCTAATATATTCTATATTGACGATAGTAAGCTTTTTTTAATTATTTAACCAAACCTTGTCAACCATTTCGCTCTTGCTGCGTTAACTATTAGGACAGCCAAAATAAAGTATGCTGATTAATACAATGGAGAACAATATGAAAATTACCACATTCATTACAACACTAGCGATAGGCCTGATGATCGGGATATTTACGCTACCGGTATTTGCTGAAGATCAGAGCGAGGCTTCAGAGGAATTCAGAGGTGAGCGGCATAATAAGTTTACTGATGAAGAGAAAGCAGAATTTAGAGCGAAACGTGAGGAATTTCGTGAAGAAACCAAAGATATGTCACCTGAGGAGAGAAGGGCATATAGAAAAGAACGTATCGCTGAGAAAATGAAAGACATGACGCCTGAAGAGCGAGAAAGATTTCAGGCACACAGGGACAAGCGCAAAGAGATGTATGACAAAATAAAGGATATGACTCCAGAAGAAAGAAAAGCATTCAAGCAGGCGCGTATTTCAGAGAAGACGAAAGATATGTCGCCCGAAGAAAAGGAAGAATTTATGAAACGTATGCAAGAGCGAAAAAAGAAGCATGGAGAGAGACATGCTGAACGACGTGATGCAGAGGAACCAAGCGAGTAAATAGAGACAGATAAATTTTTAGACCAGTAAAATCAGGGGGAATACACTGGAACGTAATCTGGAATTAGAAGGTTTTCTTGCTGGTGTTGAAAAACGCGCTTTTCGAATCGCAGAGATTTCAACAGGAAACAGGGAAGATGCGCTGGATATTCTGCAGGATGCGATGTGTAAGTTGGTAGATAAATATGCATCGCGTAACCCTGATGAATGGGGGCCTTTATTTCATACCATCTTGCAAAGAATGATCGTTGATTGGTATCGACGAAATTCGGTGAGAAAGAGGTTTCGCGGATGGTTTGGCCGTCATCATTTTTATCATCACAGTGAGGATGAAACTGAGGATCCAATACAGAATATCAAGGATGACATTGGGTTGACACCAGAGCAGGAAGTACACTCTGGCAGACGTATTGCTATGCTTGATCTTGCCATTAGAGAATTGCCTTTACGGCAGCAGCAGGCGTTTTTGCTAAGGACTTTGGAAGGATGTGATGTCAAGCAAACAGCACAAATAATGAAATGTTCAGACGGTAGTGTAAAAACGCATTTTTCAAGAGCAGTGAGTGTTTTACGTGAGAAGCTGGGGGATGATTGGTTATGACTATGCAAGATAAAGATGAGCAAAAAGATCAGGAATTCGTCGATTCGATTCAATCAGAATTGAATGAAAGTGTGGGAAATATCAATGCGCGTGATTTATCTGCGATAACTCAATTACGCAATAAAGTATTAAGAAAGAAAACAGAAAAGAAACCTGTCTGGTTTTTTATTCCGGTAGGTGCCATTGCAACCGCGTGTCTCGCGGTGGTTGTTTACAGTTTTATTCAAGCGGTGCCTGAGGAACAAATACCTTCTCAGGAACATTTGGATTTGGTCTCGGTGCTTGAAAGTCTCGATTTGTATGAGGATCCTGATGTTTATGAAGATCTTGAATTTTATGAATGGCTTGATGCATATGAATCTTCAAGTCAAAGTTGATTAATAGTTTAATAAATAGATTAATCAAACAGGGCTTATTAACTTAATCTCTCATTTTATGCGATTCTTTCGCCAGCATTCGTGCAAATTGTTTAATTTGCATATCGAATAACACAAGTTCTCCGCCTGTTTTAATCGCCGTCAGCGAAATTCTGGCAATTAACAATAACAACAGAAGTACTATCACCCAGGCAAAGAAATAAGACACACGAATATTTCCAGTCCCTGCTGAAGAAGGTTGATTATTATTTTGAACTTCACCTTCTGTATCGCTTTCCACAATAAGACTGTCTCTTATCGGAGCTAGTGTTTTATCGATATTTGAGCCTTTTTCTATAGCGACTGCAAAGCGTTCAATTTGTTCAGGATGCTCGTATAAATCTTGAGCAGTTAATAAAACTTGAAGGGCGACCCAAAGACCTGCAAACAGTAGAAATAGTCCTAATATCCTGACGATGAAACCCATAATATTTTTACTGGCGTCGTCTAATGTATTTTCATTCATGTTTATAACTCCTATCTGGAGAATCCTTTATACTTGTTTTATTATTTTGATTAATTATAGGACTTTATATTGAAGTGGTCGATGAGGCCAGAAGAATGAAGCTAAAAGAATAAAGGCGGAACAATTAAGAGCAGAAGAATGAGAATAACGCATCTACAATGCTGAATTATCTCGGGTCAAGATTATGCACAGCCTTACTGGTGGTCATAGGTGTCATGACTATCGTCTTTATGTTGATTCATGTCGTGCCAGGTGATCCCGTTGAGGTGATGCTTGGAGAATCTGCACATTCAGCAGACAGAGAGGCGCTACGTGAGACTTTAGGCCTAAACCAACCATTATTAATACAGTGGGTCAATTATGTGAATGGCCTGCTACATCTGGACTTAGGTACTTCCCTGCATAGTAAGAGACAGGTAGTTAATATCCTCTCTGAACGCATTCCAGCAACCTCACTGCTGGCAGGCACAAGTATCCTCATTGCGCTTATCATTGCGTTACCTTTGGGTGTCCTGGCTGCAGTACGCAAGGGAAGTATTTGGGATAAAGTTGCGATGTCATTTTCCATGCTTGGCGTCGCCATTCCCAATTTTTGGATGGGGCCGTTATTGATTCTGGTTTTTTCCCTGTGGTTGGGATGGTTCCCCGTCAGTGGTAATGATCAAGTTTTGTCGCTGGTTTTACCCGCAGTCACTTTGGGAACGGCATTGGCAGCTATCTTATCTCGTATGATTCGTGCCTCATTATTAGAGGTACTCAACGAGGACTATATCCGAGCTGCCAATGCCAGAGGACTACTACCTGCAACGGTTATCTGGAAGCACGCACTCAAGAATGCGGCTTTACCGGTTGTCACTATATTGGGGATGCAACTAGGGGCATTGCTTGCCGGTGCTGTGATTACAGAAACCGTTTTTTCATGGCCGGGCATTGGACAACTCACCATTGAGGCAATTCAGAAAAGAGACTATCCCGTGGTTCAGTCTTGCGTGTTACTAATTAGTTTATGTTACGTTTTTATTAATCTTTTAACCGATCTGGCTTACGCATATCTTGACCCGCGAGTTAGCCTGAGTGAGTAATTGATGAGCAAAGAGATTTTCATGTCTGTCCGATTCTCATTTCCTCTTCTGATAATTTCAGTGTGGTTTATTGTTGCGCTATTTGCGGGGAGTTTGCCGTTGCACGCTGATGCCATCATGTTGGAAAAGATATTGTTTCCTCCTGAGGGGCAAGCCTGGTTGGGTTATGACGATTTGGGAAGATCTATCGCAGAACGTTTGGTCTTGGGAGCAAGAACCTCTTTTCTGGTCGCTATTTTTGTGGTTTCAATTTCATTTGTTTTGGGCACCACTGTAGGTGTGATGGCAGCCTGGTTTGGAGGATGGTGGGATAAAGTGACGGTACTTGTGATTGACATTTTTATCGCATTCCCGGGGATATTATTGGCCATTGCGCTATCGGGTTTGATGGGCCCCGGTATTATGAATGCGGTGGTGGCGTTGTCTGTTGTTGGTTGGGTGGGATTTGCCCGATTGGCCCGGGCGCAAACATTGACCATTAAACATCGCGAACATGTCCTCGCGGCGCAAGCTTTAGGCACCGGTACCGCACGCATTGCGGTATTTCATATACTCCCTGTAATAATGGCACCTCTAGTCATTGAGGCTACCTTTGCAATTGCAGGGACTGTGATTGCAGAAGCTGGCCTGTCATTTTTAGGACTGGGTGTACAACCACCCGATCCATCATGGGGCAGTATGATTCGAGATGGCACACGTTTTATGCTGGTTGCGCCACATATGGTTTTGGCACCAGGCATGACAATCTTGCTGGTGGTATTATCGATTAACTTACTCGGTGATACGTTACGAGATAAAATGGATGTCAGATCAGATGTCAGGTCAAAAGTTAAATTTTAAATTTATGAAATCTTTGCGTAATTATTCTTTGGAGTGTCGTTCATGTCATTAGGGCCCATCATGATGGATCTGCGTGGCACCAGGTTGGAAGAGGATGAGAAAGAACTTTTATTACATCCTTTGGTGGGTGGAATCATTTACTTCTCGCGTAATTATGAATCACCCGAACAGATTGCCGCGCTTTCGAAAGAGATCCATCGGCTACGCGAACCTCGCTTACTAATCGCTGTGGATCATGAAGGCGGGCGCGTACAAAGATTTCAAAATGGCTTTACAAGATTACCCGCCCTACAGTTAATCGGTGAACGCTATGACCAGGATAAAAAAGCAGGGTTAAAACTTGCTGAAAAAGCTGGTTGGTTAATGGCTATAGAACTTCGAGCAGTAGATATCGATTTTAGTTTTGCCCCGGTGCTGGATATATGTAAGGGTATAAGTCAGGTGATAGGTGATCGTGCATTCCATAAAAACTCGGAATGTGTTGCTGAATTATCAAAGGCCTATATGCATGGTATGCGCCGCGCCGGAATGGCCGCGGTCGGCAAACATTTTCCTGGGCATGGTGCGGTGAAAGAAGATTCACATCTTGCCATGCCAGTAGATAAAAGAAGATACGAAGATATTCAGATGGATGACATGGTGTCGTTTGAACGTTTAATTCACGCGGGGCTCGCGGCAATTATGCCTGCACATGTTGTTTATCCTGAAGTGGATGATAAACCTGCTGGCTTCTCATCCATTTGGTTAAAAAATATCCTGCGTCAACAACTGGAATTTCAAGGCGTAATTTTTAGTGATGACATAAGCATGGCAGGCGCGGAGGTCGTTGGTGGTTATGTCGACCGGGCACATTGTGCATTGGAAGCTGGCTGCGATATGGTGTTGGTGTGTAATAATCAAGTGGCGGCAATTGAGGTATTGGATAATCTAAAAGTCGATCCAAATCCGGCATCACAAGCCAGATTGATACGTATGCACGGGCAACAAGAAGTTAATTTTGCAACATTGAAAAGTGATAAAGGATGGCAGGCTGCTGCCAAGGAAATATCTGGAATGGTCATAGAACCGGAATTAGGATTAGGTGATGATGAAATACAGGCTTAATAAATTACTCTCTCTGGTCTACGCCAGTACTCTGGCTATATTCCTCCAGGTTTTCTTTTCTGGCTTGGTATTAGCGGCCGATATACAGAATAAGCTGACGAATGCAGATTGTCGTTTTATCGAAGAAACGACTTCTGAGTCAAACGCGGTGGCCAAATATAGCAATGCTGTGCTTTGGAAGGTGTCGAAAGGAAGTAAAAACTCCAGCTATGTCTTCGGAACAATTCATGTTTCTGATCCAAGGATTACGAATTTACCTGAATCGGTAGAGTCTGCCCTGAACAACTCAGACATATTCGTGATGGAAGCCTTGCCAACGCCAGAAGAAGCATTAGCACTCTCACAAATGATGTTTTATGCAGATGGCTCAATGCTAAATGATTATCTTGATGATGAATTATTTCAAAGAATTGCAAAAGTACTCTCAAGCTATCAATTGCCGAAAGAAGCTGCGGTTATCATGAAACCGTGGGCAGCATTTTTAATCATGAACTATCCGGTAGATAATACGTTGCCATTGGATTTAAAGTTGCTTGAAATAGCGACGAGTCAAGGTGCTAGAACAATAGGGTTGGAAACACTCAGTGAACAAGGTGCAATTTTCAGTGAAATGGCACTGAATAAGCAACTCAGGTTGTTACTGGATACCATCTGTAATTATGATTTGGTTACTCAGGGTATTGAAGAAATGAAAGAATTTTACTTAAAGAGGGATTTGAATGGCTTATTAAATGCGAGCACCCAACATCCCCATGCAAATGAGCCGCTTTATAAAGAGATGAACAAAAAATTACTAACAGATAGAAACAAAATCATGATTGACCGTATGCAATCAGTTTTGCAAGAAGGCAGCGCTTTTATTGCCATCGGGGCACTACATTTACCCGGGGATGACGGTGTCATTGCCGGATTAAGTCAACAAGGTTATAAAATAACTGCAATTTATTAAGTACGATTAAAGGTTTGATGCTGATGGATATAGAGAAAATATTAAGTGGGCTACAGAATTATTTCAGTGGCAACTCGTGGATGGCTCAGGTATTTATTGTGGTCTTTCTCACGCTGCTTATTAGCTTTTTGCAAAAGCGACTTCTTGGGCGTTTATATGAAAAATTGCGAGGCACCGGGGTCTATTGGGATGATGCCTTAATTGATGCAGCGCGGCGTCCGCTAACCATCTTGATCTGGTTGATCGGATTAGCATTTGCAGCTGAGATTGTCAGTAATGAAAGTGGCGCGGCCATTTTTGGGGCAATAGACCCCATTCGTGAAGTCGGTGTGATTTTTGTTTTCGCATGGTTCCTGGTTAGATTCATTCAACGTACAGAAAGCAATATCATTCTGAAAAAAGAAGCCAGGGGCGAAGAGGTCGATCGCACAACGACAGATGCGATAGCTAAACTATTAAGAATATCCGTCATTATTACTGCCCTTTTGGTAGTGCTACAGACGTTGGGTTACAGCATCTCTGGGGTATTGGCCTTTGGTGGTATCGGCGGTATCGCTATTGGTTTTGCCGCAAAAGATTTGCTGGCGAATTTCTTTGGCGGACTAATGATCTATATGGATCGCCCCTTTAATGTGGGTGATTGGGTAAGATCTCCAGATCAAGATATAGAGGGGACGGTTGAGAATATAGGCTGGCGCTTGACCCGGATTCGTACCTTCGACAAGCGTCCCTTGTATGTGCCGAATTCGATTTTCGCGAATATCTCCGTTGAAAACCCTTCAAGGATGACGCACCGACGCATAAAAGAGACCATTGGTATTCGTTATGATGATGTCAGTAAGATGGAAATCATTATTGAGGATGTGAAAAAAATGCTGCAGGAGCATGAAGATATCGACGCAACTCAAACCTTGATAGTAAATTTCAATGAGTTTTCGCCTTCGTCACTGGATTTCTTTATCTATACTTTCACCAAAACAACTAACTGGATACGCTTTCATGAAGTCAAACAGGATGTGTTGTTGAAGGTCATCAGGATTGTTGAATCGCATGGTGCTGAATGTGCCTTCCCGACTTCAACGGTACATCTTCCTGATCGGATTTCAATAGCCCAATCTTGATTGCTGTCGGCCATATTCAAATGAATCAGAGTTGCGTCAAAGAACAGTCCCTGTAGTCTATACATGATGGAAATTCCGTTCACAAAAATGCATGGTCTTGGCAATGATTTCGTTGTCATAGATAGTTTTGCACAAGAGATTCAGTTAACCCCCGAACAAGTCCGCTTGATTGCTGATCGCCACTTTGGCATCGGTTGCGATCAATTGTTATTGCTTGCGCCTTCAGCAACGGAAGGTGTAGATGTGCGCTATCTAATCTATAACTGTGATGGCGGTGAAGTGTCTCAATGTGGAAATGGCGCAAGGTGTGCTGCTGCTTATCTACGTAAGAATGGTCTAGTCGATAATCTGGGAGACACAATTACTGCTGAAACACACGAAGGCATTATTACCATGACTCTGGAGGAGGACGGGCAGGTCAGGGTCAATATGGGCGTACCTAGGTTAGCGGCGGCTGATATACCGATAGAGTTACAGGACAATGCTGGCCAGTTTAGATTAAATTTGTCAGATACAGAGATTACTTTTACTGCCGTTTCTATGGGCAACCCGCATGCGGTAATTAGGGTGGATGATGTGGCTTCAGCACCCGTATTAACCATGGGGCCTGAAGTACAAGGACAAGTGTGCTTTCCGGAAGGAGTGAATGTAGGATTTATGCAAATTATTGATAATGGACATATCAAATTGCGTGTGTATGAACGAGGCGCTGGAGAAACATTGGCCTGTGGGAGTGGTGCTTGTGCTGCGGTCGTGGCAGGATCACTCAACGCCGGTCTGAATCAGGAAGTTGATGTTGAATTATCAGGCGGAAATCTTATGATCAGTTGGCGGGGGGAGGGCGAACCTGTATGGATGACAGGACCAGCCACTTTTGTTTACCAGGGGAAAATATCGTTATGACGATAGATAAAGAGTCGAATCAGGGGAAAGACCCAAGTAATGGGAAAGATCCTGAGCTTAGAAAACCGGGCCAGAGAAAACCAGGGCAGAAAAAAGAAGTACCCGAGGAAAAAGACTCGGCGCAGGTTACACCACTAATTTCAGCAAAAGATATTGCAGAATATTTGCGTAAGAATCCGGAATTTTTCAACGAACATCCTGAGGTACTCAGTGCCTTATCGTTACCGCAACGTCATGCAAATGGCGACGTGGTCTCGTTGGTGGAAAGACAAGTCGCGGTATTGAGGGAACAAAACAAGCAAACCACCAAAAAATTACATGAGTTGATTGAGATCGCGCGTCAAAATGAAGAATTGGCCAGAAGAATGCATCAGTTAGGATTGACTTTGATGGATGCGACAGATCCTAAAGATATTTTTGCAACCTTGTATAACAATCTGTCCAAAAATTTTCATGCAGATTGCGTAGCCGTTAGAGTATTTGGTGAACCGGCTTTTATTGACTCTTTCCCTGGTGAAGAGTTTGCCGGGAAGGACATCAAGGAAATTTCTTTATTCAAAACAATTATTGAAACCAGACAAGCCATGTGCGGAAGAATGAAGCACCAACAGCAGGCATTTCTGTTTGGAGTTGAGGCTGATGAAATAACCTCGTCGGTGATGGTGCCATTACTGGGTAAGGATTGGAGCGGAATTATGGCAATCGGTAGTTTTAATCCTAATCGTTTTGAACCGGGTATGGGCGTGGAGTTACTGGCGAATATGGCTGAAGTCTTGAGTTTTATTTTAAAGCCCTGGATTGCGGAAACCTGAATCTGGTCATTTGGTATTGATGGTTAATTAGTCTCAAATGAACCAGCATGAAACATCCAGGATCGATTTGTTTCTGGGAAACTTGCAACATTTATCTGAACATACTCGCAAAGCGTATCAACGTGATCTCGTCGTATTACTAGAGTTTGCCAATGCACATGATGTGCAAAAATGGTCTGAGCTGGATGGTCGTCAGATGCGTAGCTTTGTGGCCTGGCGGCACCGGCAGGGTATAGGGGGACGATCTCTACAACGTAATTTATCAGCAGCCCGTGCTTTTTATCGCTATTTGATAAGTGAAGGTATGGCACAACATAATCCCGCGGAAGGTGTGCAAGCCCCTAAATCCCCAAAAAAATTACCCAAACTGCTTGATGTGGATCAGGCTAGCCAGTTGGTTGAGATTGAAGATAAAGATCCATTAGCCATTCGTGATAAGGCCATTCTAGAATTAATGTATTCTTCGGGTTTACGCTTGTCTGAATTGGTCATGCTTAATATAGATAGTCTGGATTTGGCTGATGCAGTTGTGACTGTTATCGGCAAAGGCAAGAAAACACGTGCTGTTCCTATCGGTAAGCAGGCATGCAAAGCGATAAAACAATGGTTAAAGAATCGTGGTGGCATGGCAAATGAAGAGGAAGTTGCGGTATTTGTTAGTCTGCGAGGTACACGTATTAGTCGTCGTTCAATACAACAACGGTTGAAGCTATGGGCAATAAAACAAGGACTAACGAATCATGTGAATCCGCATATGTTACGGCATTCTTTCGCCAGCCATTTACTCGAATCCAGTGGTGATTTACGTGCCGTTCAGGAATTGCTCGGTCACGCAGATATTAGTACGACGCAAGTCTATACTCATCTGGATTTTCAACATCTCGCTAACGTCTATGATGATGCACACCCACGTGCACGCAGAAAGAAATAATTAGGGATAGAAGTTAGCAGCATAATTTCAAGCTGAGCTTACTGTTAAACATCCCCCTCTAGAATGAAGTTGGATAAATCAATAACTTAGAGTTGATATTTACCGTATTAGTCCCATTTCTAGTAAACTGAGCCGTCTTTAGTAGAATGCGCCATTCCAGATTAATCAGAAACAAATCAGGTATATGCCAGGAGAAGTTATTTGAAGCAATTTAGAGGTACAACCATCCTATCAGTTCGAAGAGATGATAGCGTCGTCATTGGAGGTGATGGCCAAGTGTCACTTGGGGATACGGTCATGAAAGGTAATGCTAGAAAGGTCAGGCGACTTTATCACGACAAGGTGATTGCCGGATTTGCCGGCGGTACGGCCGATGCCTTTACCTTATTTGAGCGATTTGAAGCGAAACTTAAAAAACACCAAGGTCACTTATTAAAGTCAGCTGTTGAGCTCGCCAAAGACTGGCGTACAGATAAAATGTTACGCAATCTTGAAGCTATGCTCTGTGTTGCAGACAAAGATGTTTCTCTGGTCATTTCAGGTAATGGTGATGTGATTGAACCGGAAAACAATATTATGGCAATAGGCTCCGGTGGTGCTTATGCTAAAGCGGCCGCAATTGCCCTAATAGAAAATACTGAAATGACTGCACGAGATATTGTTGTCAAAGGTTTGAACATTGCGGCCGATATTTGTATTTACACAAATCATACTCAAACGATTGAAGAACTTTCAGTAGAAGAGTCAAAATAAATAATAAACACAAGGAATTAAATACGAAGTATGAGTGAATTAACACCGAAAGCGATTGTTGAAGAATTAAACAAACACATTGTAGGACAAGATGATGCCAAACGCGCAGTTGCTATTGCATTGCGTAATCGTTGGCGTCGGATGCAGGTTGACGAAGGATTACGTAATGAGATCACGCCTAAAAATATCTTGATGATAGGACCCACAGGCGTAGGCAAAACTGAGATTGCGAGACGATTAGCCAAGCTGGCAGATGCCCCGTTTATAAAAATTGAAGCAACTAAATTTACGGAAGTAGGTTATGTCGGTAGAGACGTTGAATCGATTGTGCGTGATTTGGCAGATATCGCAGTGAAAATGACCAGAGAGGTAGAGGTAAAAAAAGTTCAGGAGCAGGCGGAAGTTGCCGCAGAAAATCGAGTCCTGGATATTCTTTTACCGGCGCCGAGACGATTTGCCAATGAACCTGCTGATGAAGAAGAGCCAACAGATAATACCACCAGAGAAAAATTTCGCGGAATGCTCCGCGATGGAAAGCTCGATGACAAGGTCATTGAAGTTGAATTAAAGGCACCATCTATAGGTGTTGAGATCATGGCGCCACCAGGCATGGAAGAGATGACTAACCAGTTACAAGGCATGTTTCAGAATATGTCTGGTGGCAAGAAAAGTACACGGGAGTTATGCGTAAAAGATGCTTTGAAACATTTATGTGAGGAAGAAGCGAGCAAGCTGATTAATGAAGATGATATTAAGGCGATATCTATTGAAAGCGTTGAACAAAATGGCATCGTTTTCCTTGATGAAATTGATAAGGTCACTCGTCGTTCTGAATCAAGCGGGCCGGATGTTTCTCGCGAAGGTGTTCAGCGTGACTTATTGCCATTGGTTGAAGGCAGCACGGTATCGACAAAATACGGCATGGTAAAAACAGATCATATTCTTTTTATTGCTTCAGGTGCCTTTCATTTAGCCAAGCCATCAGATTTAATTCCCGAGCTACAGGGGCGATTACCCATCAGGGTAGAGTTGAAAGCACTCACTGTAGAAGACTTCGTGCGCATACTGACTGAACCAGATGCGTCACTGACAGAACAATATTCTGCTCTGATGAAAACAGAAGGCGTTGATCTCTCATTCTCTGAGAGCGGGATAAAAAGAGCTGCTGAGATTGCATGGCAAGTAAACGAGTCTACCGAGAATATTGGTGCGCGTAGATTACATACCGTTATGGAAAGGTTGCTTGAAACATTATCTTACCAAGCTTCAGATCAAAGAGGAGACTCTATTGTTGTTGATGCAGATTATGTCAATGACCATCTGCAAGAGTTGGTAGAGGATGAAGATTTATCAAGGTACATACTGTAGCGGCAATTATAAGGTAAATATTTTCAATGGATAAAGAATCTCCACAACCTGAAACAATTAATCTGCACAAAAAATCCAGGATCCTTGAGATCACTTTTAGTGATGGCCAGAATTTTGAATTATCTTGTGAATTACTCAGGGTTTATTCACCTTCGGCAGAAGTTAAGGGGCATGGTCCGGGGCAAGCTGTATTACAAACAGGTAAAGAAAAAGTTTCTATCGATAAAATAGAGCCTGTTGGACATTATGCAGTCAAATTAATCTTTGATGATGGGCACGCAACAGGTCTGTATTCTTGGGCTTATCTTTATGAACTGGGGATGAATAAGGATACACTTTGGAAGGATTATCTTCAGGCACTAAATGACGCTGGTCACGAACGACGTGAAGTCACTAATTAAATTTAGAATAATAAATCCAGAGTTAGATAATAAATTTATAAGAAAATGAAATGAACAGTAAATCGACAGACTTTGGTTACCAGGAAGTTACGCCTGAAGAAAAAACCAGTCGTGTAACGGAGGTCTTCCGATCTGTTTCCGGTAACTATGATGTCATGAATGACCTGATGTCATTTGGTGTGCATAGACTATGGAAAAGACAGGCTGTGCATTTATCAGGAGTCAAAAAAGGTCAATCAGTGCTAGATGTCGCCGGCGGCACAGGTGATCTATCAAAATTATTTCATCAGCGCGTTGGTAAAGAAGGAAATGTGTTGATGACAGATATCAATAGCGCCATGTTACACGAAGGTCGGGATAAAATGATTGATGCAGGGATTGTCTCCGGCATTGATTATGCTCAGGCCAATGCGGAAGTATTACCATTTGCCGACAATAGTTTTGACTGTATCAATATTGCCTTTGGGTTACGCAATGTGACTGATAAACAAAAGGCGATCAATTCGATGTTTGAGAAACTACGATATGGTGGTTGTTTAATCATTCTGGAATTTTCAAAAATAAAATTATCGTTGCTAAGTCATCTGTACGATGCCTATTCCTTAAATGTGATTCCAAAGATAGGAAAAATAGTGGCCAAAGATGAAGCAAGTTATCAGTACCTGGTCGAGTCAATCCGAATGCATCCTGATCAAGAAACATTAAAAGGTATGATAGAAGCAGCAGGATTTTCTAAAGTCGAATATTTTAATCTAACAGGCGGTATCGTCGCGATTCATAGAGCATACAAGCTGTAATTAAAAATATGAATTCAGACAACCGTCAAACTGTAATACTTGGTGACATCGAGAAGATGGTGAATAAAGTCTTGTCACTAGACGAAGAGACACTGATGTCTTTAGCAGTATTAACCGGGAAGGTTTTTGAAATTGATATCCTGAATACAGATATCAGGATATTTATTCTGCCTACGGGAGAGGGGATTGTTTTATCGTCAGAATATGAAGGCAAGGCAGATGTTGCTATAAAAGGCAGGCCTTCGGCATTATTAGGCATGATTACTGCCGAAAAAGTTGGCGCAGGGGATGTCGAGATAAATGGAAATGTCGCCTTGGCGCAGAAGTTTCAGTCAATACTAAAGAATATGGACGTTGACTGGGAGGAATACCTGTCGCACTTTATTGGGGATATTACTGCGCATAAAGTAGGCAACTTCCTTAGAGGAATGAGTCGATTTGCAAAGGTGACTGGAAAAACCATTGGCATGAATATCAGTGAGTATCTTCGTTACGAAAAGGAAGCCGTACTGGATAAATCAGAGCTGGATGAATTTAATCAGTCGGTAGACAAACTTCGGAATGATGTAGATCGGTTGCAAAAACGAGTGGAAAGGTTAGGCAAAGAAAACGTATGAAGTTGGGAGAAATATCGCGATTAATTACCATCCAGAGAACGTTGGTTCGTCACGGTCTGGACGAGATTGCTTTTGCTTCAAATGTCACACGCTCGACGAGAATATTATTTTATATTCTTCCATGGAACTGGTTTGGCAGGAAGCAGGGACCAAGAGGTGTGCGATTAAGGTGCGCGTTAGAAGAGTTAGGCCCAATATTCATAAAATTCGGACAGCTTCTATCTACACGCCGTGATTTTTTACCTGAAGATATATCAATAGAATTTTCGAAACTTCAAGATAAGGTGCCTCCTTTCCCTGGAGAGGAAGCGAGACGTATTGTCGAGGCAGCGTTTGAGAAGAAGATTGACGAAATATTTCTGGAGTTTGATGAAACACCATTAGCTTCTGCCTCAATTGCCCAGGTTCATGCAGCAAAGCTGAAAGATGGTCGAGAGATGATAGTCAAGGTTGTCCGACCGGATATTGAAGAAATTATCCGTCGAGATCTCGGTTTAATGTATTTCCTTGCGGAAAAAGCAGAACGTTACACAGAAGATGGACGACGCCTTGGACCGGTTAATGTTATCGCGGAGTTTGAGAAAACATTATTGGGTGAACTGGACCTCATGCGTGAAGCAGCTAATGCATCTCAACTTCGACGCAATTTTTTAGACTCAGATAAGTTATATGTCCCTGAAGTTTACTGGGATTTAACACATAAAAATGTCATGGTGATGGAGCGCATTTCAGGCATTCCTGTCAATGATATTGAGTCGCTTAAAGAAGCCGGGGTTGACTTAAAATGGTTGGCGGAAGCTGGTGTTGAAGTATTCTTTACTGAAGTTTTACGTGATAGTTTTTTCCATGCCGATATGCATCCGGGAAATATATTTGTCTCTCGACCAGAACCTGGCAAGCCGCCAAAAATAATGGTTGTAGATTTTGGAATTATGAGTTCACTCAGCGAATTTGATCAAAGGTATCTCGCTGAAAACTTTATGGCCCTTCTCAATCGTGATTATAAGCGCGTTGCTCAACTACACGTTGAATCTGGCTGGGTGCCTGCCGGGACACGCGTGGATGAATTTGAATTTGCAATCAGGACGGTATGTGAGCCATTGTTTGACCGGCCGCTGAGAGAAATATCTTTCGGAACCATGTTGTTGCGATTATTTCAAACTGCCAGACAGTTCGACATGGTTATTATGCCGCAGTTGTTATTGTTACAAAAGACACTGGTAAACATAGAAGGCTTGGGAAGACAACTCTATCCAGAACTGGATATCTGGAAAACTGCAAGACCTTTGTTTGAATACTGGATGCATGATCGTCTTGGTGTGCGTGGTTTGGCGAAAGGTTTAAAGAATAATTTACCGAGGTGGCTTGATCGGTTACCTGATTTTCCAAATAAAACAATCGATATTATTGAACGTCTTCGTGACGGCAAGATTCAGGTAGAATTAAAGGCGACTGAGTTAGAGAAGATAAGGTCTGAAATAAAACAGAGCAATCAACGAACTGTGTTGGCAACCATTGGATCCGCGTTCATTATTTGTGCTGCGGTAATATTTGGTCTTGATGGGTTTTCACCTGCCATGATAGGTGGTGTTCCCTATCTGACATGGTTATTTGGTGGCGTAGGTTTGGCACTATTGGTATTTTCCATGGGTGATTAGCCCTTGGTGATTAACTCTAGGTAATTAACTCTGGGCTAAATAATTTTAGCCACACACATAGTCCGAGTCTATTACTAAAGAATTGTGATCTTTAAGAGTTATTCTATTTCCTGATAATTGCTAATCCTTTTAACACATTCAAAGCTTCATAGAGTTCATAATCACCTGAAGAAAGTGGTAAAGCATCCTCCTCTTCAGCCGTATCATTTTCCAGTTCCTTGTCTCCCTCTGTTATCGGGGCTTCCTCTAGTCCGTTATCAAGGTGGCCTCTGAGGTCTGATTCTTTCACATTACCATCGAATGCATCCTCAATTTTGGAAATTTTTACTTTATCTATAATGATATCCGGTACTACACCGGAAGCCTGAATTGATCGGCCATTGGGCGTGTAGTACCTGGCTGTGGTTAGTTTAAGTGCTGCATTGTTATTCATCGGTAAGACTGTTTGTACAGATCCTTTACCAAAAGTTTTTTCACCCATGATAATGCCACGTCCATGATCCTGCAGTGCTCCGGCAACAATTTCTGATGCCGATGCTGAACCAGCATTGACAAGCACTATGAGTGGTACGTCCGGAAGTTTAGCGTTGGGTTTGGCATTAAACTTTAATTTTGAGTCTTTTATGCGACCTTCTGTGTAAACAATCAAGCCTTTGTTGATGAACATATCTGTAACACCGATTGCTGCATTTAATATTCCACCTGGATTATTTCTTAGATCAAGTACAACACCTTTAAGTTGATTATTGTTGTCTTGCTTCAGTTGATCAATCGCCTTACGTAAACCTTCAACCGTGTGCGATTGAAAACTTGAAATTCGCAGGTAACCAAAGCCGGGTTCCAGCGTTTTAAATTTGACACTCTTCGCCTTAATAATATCTCTGATGAGACTAAAGACTAAAGGTTTTTCTTCATTTTCACGAATGATGGTTAATATGATTTTTTCACCAGGTTTGCCGCGCATGATTTCGACAGCATCATTTAACGACATGCCTTTAACGTGTTTTTCGTCCAGTTTAATAATTAAATCTCCGGCCTTGATTCCGGCTTTTTGAGCGGGGGTATCATCGATAGGAGAAATTACTTTTATGAAACCATTTTCCATTCCCACTTCAATGCCAAGTCCACCAAACTCACCCGTAGTTCCTTCTCTCAAGTCGCTATATGAATCGCCATCGAGATAGGCAGAGTGAGGATCCAGCCCTTCCAACATGCCACGAACTGCATTCTCGAGTAACTCTTTGTCATCTACCGGTTCAACATAATCACTTTTTATTTTTGCAAAGATTTCAGTAAAGGTACGTAACTCATCTAATGGAAGTGCCTCTATTTCAGGCGCTTCGGCTTCACCAACGACAATTTGAGCCCCTAGCAATAAAAGCAGCAGGCAAATAAAAATATTGCGAAAGGAATTATACATTTTGTTCTCCGTGTCCCATTGAAATTGCGTCGAGGCTGGTAGGGGATTCCATTAATTAAATTGTTTATCAATCATGTTAGTCACGATTGTATGCTTATCGTTCAACGTATTTTAGGTGCAGCATACAGGCGGCGGCCACTGAGTGACAAGAAAATGATGCGTAGTGAATTATATTTGTCGTTAATTTCTGCACCAATTGGCGGGATTCACCGGGCTACCATTATTTCTAATCTCAAAATAAACCCCGGACCGAAGTTGCCCACCACTGTCACCTGCAAGAGCGATGACTTCACCAGGGAGCACCCAATCTCCGGTCTTTTTTAATAAGCTTTGATTGTAACCATATAGGCTCATATAATTGTCGCCATGATCAATGATTATAAGTAGACCTAGGTTTCGAAACCAGTCTGCGAAAATGACTTGCCCGCCACTGACAGCCTGAATATCTACGCCAATCTCAGCATCAATAATCACTCCTTGCCATTTTAACTTACCTCCTTGTTTATTGCTGCCGAATCGAGTGATTAACTTTCCTTGAACTGGCCAGTCGAGCTTACCTTTGAGACTGTTGAAAGGTGGGATGTCTTCAAAGACAGCTACGCTTCCCTGGTTTTTGCCTAGTTTTTCCAGCAGACTTTTAGTTTCCTGTTCTTGTTGCTGTAGTGCCTGCAACTCAAGCCCCTGTTTTTCTAGTTGATCTAACAGTTTAGTAAGAATGACACTTCTTGCTTTTCTTGATTCATCAACTTCTTTATTTTTTGTAAGCTGTGTTTGCTTAAGTTTTAATAAAGCATTGTTCTCACGATTGATGTTATTTGCCAGTTCTGTAATCTCTTCGATTTCAGTGTTGACCGAATGAATTTGTCTAGCCCTCGTCTGGTTATGGTAATCATAATAGGCAAGTACCCGACCCATTCGGGCAGGGTCTTCTTGATTCAATAATAATTTCATATAGTCGTTTTTGCCGACCATATAAGCGGAGCGTATTTGTTGAGAGAGTGCCAGTTTCTGTTCAGTCAATGAATTTTCGTGGGATGATTTTTTGTCTCGTAGTTCATCGAGACGTTCGCTTCGTTGTCGTAACTGCTGTTCTATTTCTCTGATATTCAGAGTAATGCTGCCTGCAGATGTCTCATTCTTTTTCAATTTGGCTTGTAAAGTCTTTGTCTCAAGACGTGCTTTCTCCATGCTGGTTTTGACATCTTCAATTTTGCCTCGTACGGAGTCTAGCTGTGCAGATTTTTCTTTGAGATCTTCGGCGTAAATCGGAGGGCAAATGAGAAAAGTTACAACAAGCCCAAGCTTAAACCCAAGCTTAAACCTAGGACTGGTAAATCTTTGCAGATAGCGATGATGGGGCGATCGCGAGAATCTGAAGACTTTAGATGAGGTGGTCATCGTATTTTCAGTAAAGGTTTACCTGTCATTTCCTGGGGGGCTTCAAGACCCATTAAAGATAGCATCGTGGGTGCGACATCTGCAAGTGATCCTGATATGCCCGGTATCACTTCAGCCTCCCGACCAATATAGATAAGCGGAACCAGATTGGTTGTGTGCGCGGTGTGTTGATCAGATTGTATTTTTTCAGTGGCAAAGGCCTTCATTTGTTCAGCATTTCCATGATCAGCAGTGATTAATATCTCAGCATTGATTTGTTTTGCCGCTTCGATAACTTTTCCCAGACACACATCTATTGTTTCAACCGCTTTAATAGTCGCCTGGAAATCCCCAGTATGACCCACCATGTCGGCATTGGCATAATTGCAAATAATGGCATCGTATTTGTCACTTCGCATTGCTTCGATGAGTTTGTCAGTGATTTCTAATGCACTCATTTCAGGTTGCATATTATAGGTGCGGATATGAGGTGAGGGCACTAATATACGATCTTCGCCATTAAAGGCTTGTTCTTCACCACCGTTAAAGAAAAAGGTAACGTGCGCATATTTTTCAGTTTCAGCAATGCGACATTGTTTCAGGCCAAGCTCAGAGATGTACTGACCAAAGACATTATCTAGACTGGTTGGGGGGAACGCGACGGGAAATTCATAATTGGCCTTGTACTCAGTCAAACTGATAAATGCACCAAGTTTGGGAATATTTTCTCTTGGGAAACTCTGGAAATCTTCTTTTGTGAAGGCGCGAGCCAGTTGTCTTGCCCTGTCTGCACGATAATTTGCAAATACAATCACATCACCATTTTTTACTTGAACAGGAGGTTCTCCACTTTCAGTAATTGCTGTCGCACTGACAAATTCATCCGTCTCGCCTCGAGCATAGGCCATATCTACAGCGATAAAAGGATCAACTGATCGATAATTAGCCTTTCCCTGGCTAATCAAATCGTAGGCCTGTTCGGTTCGTTCCCAACGCTTATTTCGATCCATGGCATAGAATCTACCGATGATGCTGGCAAATTGTCCCTTGCCTAATTCTTTCATTTTTAACTGGGCAAGATGAATATTTTCTTCTGCGCTTTTGGGTGGAGTGTCCCGCCCATCAAGAAAAGCATGCAGGTAAATTTTTTCAACACCACACTGTGCAGCCAGTTCTAATAATCTGAATATATGATCCTGATGCCCATGAACACCTCCAGGTGAGAGTAAGCCAAGGAGGTGTACGGCTCTATCTGTGTTTGCCGCAAGTTTGAAGGCTTCATTCAGGGCTTCATTATCATAAAATGAACCATCCTCAATAGCGCGAGTAATTCTTGAGAATTCCTGATCTACTAGACGACCGGAGCCAATCGTCATGTGACCCACTTCAGAGTTGCCCATCTGTTCTGCCGGTAGACCTACATCTGACCCCGATGCCTGGATCAGCGTGCGAGGGCATTCCGCCCATAATTTGTCCCAAACAGGTGTTTTTGCACTATAGATTGCATTATAGACTGTGTTATCTGTGTATCCCCAGCCATCCAGAATAATCAGAATGAAAGGTTTGATTGACGGCTGCATTTACAAGATATTTCGCTTTGTAATTCTAAACATCGTGAATTTTGAGGGTAAGTATTGGGTTTAAGTTGAGTAACTGTTCTGAATCAAATTTTAAAGACAGCATTTCAAGTAGAGACAAGCACATATGACAGATCACAATCAGCGCGCTGAATTTCAGTTAATTTAAGTCTCATGCCCATCCATTTACGTGAATTTTAGCATACAAAAGTTGGATACATAATATGGCCTGAGTGTGCTCAGAATCATGACCAAAAAATAGCCGGAGTTGAGGTGCAATTTTCCAAGTGTTTCTATCGGTGGCTATTTGTTATCCAAGGGATATAACGTATCATGCACGCCTCATAATCAGCGTCCAGCGGGATATTTAAACTGAAATTATTATGGAAAAACTTCCTGAATTTATTGCTAATCATCTATTTCTGGTTTCACTGCTGGTGGCGATTACGTCGCTTTTACTCTGGAACATTCTTGCCGGGAGTATCGGGGCGTCGCAAATAGTGCCCGCAGAAGCTACGCGCTTGATTAATCATGAAAATGCAGAAATTCTGGATCTACGGAGTACCGAAGATTTTGCAAAGGGACACATTCTTAATTCTGTCAATCTTGTTGCGGCGACGCTTGACGAGAAACAAAAAGAGCTGGAAAAGTACAAAGATAAAACGGTGATACTCTGTTGTAACCAAGGGCAAGAATCAGTACGCGTTGCCAGAACTTTAAAAATGAAGGGTATTGAAAAAATCTATTGCCTGAAAGGTGGAATTATTGCGTGGCAAAATGCCAATTTGCCCTTAACGAAAAATACTTAATATTAAAAATAATAGAAATCTGGAGTTAGAATTATGGCTGAAGAAGAAGTAAAAACCGATGCAACTGCTGCTGAAGCGATGACAGGTCAGTTTGCACCCCAAAAAATTTATGTAAAAGATTTATCATTCGAAACACCCCACTCTCCTTCTATCTTCAAAGCAGAATGGAACCCGTTAGTGAATATGAATCTGAATAGTGAGGCTAATCCGATGGATGATAAGCTTTATGAAGTTGTCTTAACGATTACAGTGACTGTGAAGATGGGTGAAAAAACGGCTTATCTTGTCGAGGCGCGGCAGGCAGGGATCTTTCATATTGATGGTTTTCCTGAAGATATTATTACTCGAATGGTCGCAATTGTTTGTCCGAATATTCTTTTTCCATTCGCGCGTGAGTTGGTTTCTGATCTGGTTACTCGTGGTGGTTTTCCACAATTATTACTTGCTCCGGTTAATTTTGATGCCTTGTATGAACAGCAGCAACAAAACTCTGCACCATCAGCCGACGCAGAAACAAAGCATTAAAATGACGATGTATTTGAAATTGAAAATACAAGCAGTGAAATAATGCAGAAGCCTGTTCTTGTCGTCGGCGCAGGTTCCTGGGGAACTGCTCTGGCGATAGTATTGACTGGCAATGGACATTCTGTTTATCTTTGGGGTCGAAACTCCACACACATCGCCGCATTAAAGTCCGAGAATTGCAATCAACGTTACCTTCCCGGTGCAATATTTCCAGAGGGTCTTCTGGCCGTTGATGATATTGAATCTTGTTTACGTGAATGCGATGAGATAGTTTTGGCAGTTCCCTGTGTAGGCATGCGAAGCATCCTTGAAATCATTGATAAACAAGGTAATGATAATCTAAAGCTATGTCTGACCAGCAAAGGTCTTGAAGCTAACACACAATACCTCAACCATCAGATCGTTGAAGATTGCCTGGGAGACAGAGCTAGCACTGTCGTATTGTCCGGACCTTCTTTTGCGAAAGAGGTCGCCGCTGGTCTGCCGACAGCAGTCACGATAGCAGGTAGTAATGAGCAAACAATCGCCTTGTTTGCCGAAAAATTCCACAATGAAGTTTTCAGAACTTACACACATGACGATATCATCGGCGTACAAGTTGGAGGTGCGGTTAAGAATGTCATGGCAATTGCTGCAGGTATTGCAGATGGTTTAGGGTTTGGTTCAAATACTCGAGCAGCTTTGATTACACGCGGTCTCGCAGAAATTATCAGACTTGGTGTTGTCATGGGCGGTCGTCAAGAAACCTTCATGGGCCTGACAGGTCTGGGTGATCTGATACTGACCTGTACTGATAACCAATCTCGTAATCGTCGTTTTGGTCTTGAATTAGCCAAAGGTGCCACGATCTCCGAAGCCTGTGAAAATATTGGTCAGGCGATTGAAGGGATAAAGACTTCACAAGAGGTATATCAACTGGCATTAAAAAATAACATTGAAATGCCAATTACAGAGCAGGTGTGTCAGGTAGTGAATGGAGAAGTGTTGCCGAACGATGCAGTCAAAGCGCTACTCATGCGTGATCAAAGGCCGGAACTGGATTAACGAAAAAGCCTTAGAAAATTTGAAAATTATTTTGTTTCCACGCCTCATAAACGAAAATTGCCGCTGCATTAGAAAGATTAAGACTGCGGCTATCGGCTAACATGGGTATTCTCAGAATATCATTCGCAGGAAGTTCATCGAGCAGTGACTGTGGTAGACCTCTGGTCTCAGGTCCAAATAATAATGCGACATTGTCGGGATATTCAGCTTCAGAATATAAGGTTTTGCCTCGCGTAGAGATGGCATACATTTTTGCTGGTTTGATAGACTCAAGGAATGACGCCAGTGAATCGTGTTCCTGAACATTAGCCCATTCATGATAATCAAGACCTGCGCGTAATAGTTTGGCATTATCGAGTTTAAATCCGAGAGGATGAATTAGATGTAATTGTGCCCCGGTATTGGCACATAGTCGTATAATGTTGCCGGTATTGGGTGGAATTTCCGGCTCGTATAGAACAACATGAATCATAGAGTTATGTCCCTAGATGAAATATTTAAATGGATGAAAGCTTAAAAAGTAAACTGGCCATAGAGTTTTGTGGCATGAAATTTAGTTCACCACAGGTGCTCCTGTCTGGTTGTGTTGGCTTTGGTGAAGAATATACACGTGTGAACGGCTTTTCCAATACTGATGTTGGCGCGATATGTCTGAAAGGCACAACTCTGGAACCTCGTCTGGGTAATTCACCGCATCGAATTATGGAAACCCCTATGGGGATGTTGAATTCGATTGGTTTGCAGAATCCCGGAACAGCGGTGGTGGTGGATGAATATCTAGCTGGTTTGGATTTTGATGAAACACGTTTTATTGCCAACCTCTCAGGGTCAACGGTTGAAGAATACGAGGAAGTAACTCGGATATTCGATAATTCTCCCATTGATGCTATGGAAATTAATATATCTTGTCCTAATGTCAAAGAGGGTGGTGTCGCCTTTGGTAACGATCCGGACATGTCGGCACGTGTTGTAGAAGCCTGTCGTCGTGCGACCAATAAACCCATTATTACAAAGCTATCTCCAAACCAAACAGATATCGCCGAAAATGCACGACGTTGCATAGAGGCTGGCACAGATGGATTGGCCGTTATCAATACACTCATGGGCATGGCCATTGATATCGAAAAGCGCCAACCTGTTATTGGTAATAATCAGGGCGGACTCTCTGGTCCCGCCATTAAACCAATCGCCTTACTCATGGTACATAAGGTCTATCAAGTCAGTAAACATCATAATGTACCGATCATTGGACAAGGTGGAATAGTTTCAGCTAAAGACGCACTGGAGTTTATTATTGCAGGCGCTGCTGCCGTCGGAGTTGGGACGGCACTTTTTTATGATCCACTGGTATGCCCAAAGATTAATCAGGGTATTGCGGACTATCTGGACAGACATAACATTGACAATGTTTCTGATTTAGTCGGGACACTCGAATTATATAATAATTAACTCATAAGGCGATGCCGTTAGTTAAAGTCTGCTTATACATTGATAGCAGAAGTTGCTGTTGTAATTATATAAATGCAGAAATCGACCCCAAGCAGCAGGTTTAATAAATATCTATTGCTACTTAATATATTGTAAAGAAATGGGCTGGACTCCTTATTATCATTTGCTGGTGGATAAAGCTTCCAGTTTGGCACATTGATGCCGTGTAAGAGAGGCGGAGTTCATCCATTACTTTTATTGAAAGCGATGTATGGACTCCACCAACCTAAATTGATTAGGCTGGTGTCGACAAAAACAAAGGAGTCCATACAATGCAAAATTCTAACGTAATAGGTATTGATTTAGCAAAGAATGTTATCCAGGTTTGCACAATAGATAAGCATGGTGAATTAACATCAAACAAAGCCATGAGTCCCAGCAAGTTAAAGGCGTTACTCGCCAACACAACGCCGTCACTCGTCGCCATGGAAGGCTGTGGTGCTTGTCATTACTGGTCAAGGCTGGCGCGAAAGCACGGGCACGACGTTCGCATCATCAGTCCTCGAAGGGTAAAAGCTTTTTTACAAGGGCATAAAACAGATGCCAATGATGCCTTAGCCGTGGCGATAGCCGCAACCCAGTTCGGCATGGTGTTCAGTCAAATAAAAGAAGAAGAGCAACAATCGCTGCAAACATTAGAAACCAGTCGTAAGTTTTTAGACAAAGAGCTGACGGCCTTAAACAATCATATTCGTGCCTACCTGTACGAGTATGGGCTCACCATAAACCGAGGTCAAAAAAGCTTGAGAGCAACGATGGCTATTGTCCTTGATGCTCTCGATACACGATTACCCCAGTGTCTCAAAAGCACCCTGAATGTACTCTGGGAACGCTATCAATTAACAGTGATTCAGTTAAAAGAAACAGAAAAATGCAGAGGGTCCCTGGTTAAGCAGTTAGAGCCCTGCAACAGGTTAATGGCGTTAGAAGGTGTCGGAGAAGTATGCGCGGCGATGTTGTATGCAAGCATAGGTGATGGCGGAGAATTTAAAAACGGTCGTCAAGCATCTGTGTATATTGGCTTAACCCCGAAGCAGCATAGTTCGGGCGGTAAAACTTATATGATGGGGATCGATAAAAAAGGCGGCAACAAAACGTTGCGGGCCGCTCTCTACCAGGGCGCATTATCGGTTATTTCTCGATTACCCAGTGAACCCCGAACTGTAAAAGAAGCATGGTTACTAAAGTTAATTGAACGGGCGGGTGTTAAGCGTGCGTGTATTGCCTTGGCCAATAAAACAGTCAGAACCGCTTGGGCATTATTAGCCACTGGGAAATCCTACGAACCTGTTTTACTGAGTTGATAGTCAATCAATCTATTTAGAGATGAATAACTGGCAATAACACATGAGCATTCTGCAATGATAACGTAGCATAAACGGTAAGACCAACCTGCCAAAACCTGTAACGTCCGCAAGCCTTAGAGGCTACGAAAGCGAAAAGGATGGTAGGTGCGCAAACATCGAAGGCTAGAGGATAGCTTCCTCAATAAGAAGCCGTATATACGCAAGCAGTTTACAGTTTTATGCTGAATTAACGTTGTATAATAGGTGGAGTCCATATACGGACGTTCACAATAATCGTTTAAGAAAGATTTTCATTTCTTTGGCGGCCTGGATATCACCTTTCTTTTCTGCTTTCTCAATGCCTAGTTTATAGGCGGCAATAGCTTCAATATTTTTATCAGCGCCAGTCAAGGCCTTGCCATAGAGTTTCCAGGCGGCAGAGTAGTCTGGGTCTTGTTTTAACGCGTGAGCCAGATGTTCAATGGCTACTTCATATTCTTTTAATTTTAAGTATTCGTTACCTAAACTAAAACGTAGCAAGGCATTGTCTTTACCTTGTTCTAACATAGATTGCATATTATCTATAATTTTATTGGTCACTGATGTATCTGTCCTTATATTACGTTGGCCGATAAAGAGTGCCTGATTTCGAAAACCTGATGTTGTATCACCAATAAGACCCTCTTCTCTATAAACAATGACATCTAAACCTTCACATAAGTTTAACAATTCATTTTTAGCCAAGCGGTATTTTTTACACCTTGGGCCAGTATCGTCTACGCGTGCCTGGGTGAATGTTTGGTAGAAAAGTAATCCTCCGTCACGAAGTGCCGAGATAATATTCGGCATGATCTGATGTTCGAGAAAATGGCTGATGACAATTACATCAAAAGAGTTTTCATTAGGTGGCTGAGTAACGACATCTCTTACTTCCGTTTTAATTTTGAGTTTCAAGGATTTCGCAGACTGATTTAATTTATCAATGGCAACTGATGAGACGTCCCATGCGTGGGTTTGCAGATTGTGTTGTGCCAGGAACAGGGCATTTGCACCGAGCCCACAGGCAAGATCTAAAGCTTCACCTTGATTTGGAAGTAGATGTTGAAATTCCTGGAGTATGTATGCGGGTGATAAATCTTTCTTTTCTGATGTTTGTTGTTTTGATTGATAAATCTTGTCCCATTTATCTTTATCGGTTGCAGACATTATTTACGCCAGAAGATGGGGGAGAATAATACGAGTAGTGTAAATATTTCTAGACGGCCCATCAGCATGGCGATGCAGAGTACCCATTTTGCGACGTCATTAATGCTGCCATAATTTTCACTGACATCGCCCAGTCCCGGTCCCATATTATTCATACATGCAGCCATCGCAGAAAAAGCAGTGATTGAATCAAGACCCGTCGACATTAGGATCAACTGCAGGAATATGAATACAAGAATATAGGCTGCAAAAAAACCCCATATCGCGTTAATCACTCGTTCCTGAACTGGTTTGTTATTTAGTTTAATGACAAATAGAGCATTAGGATGAATCAATCTTTTAATTTCTCGAATGCCCTGCTTGAAAAGTAGCAATACCCGAACGACTTTTATCCCACCTCCGGTGGAGCCTGCGCAGGCACCGAGGAAGCTCGCGAAAAGCAATAACATGGGCAGGAAGCTAGGCCAGTTTTGATATTGCGTTGTCGTGAAGCCTGTTGTGGTTGCAATCGATATAGATTGAAAGAGAGCCTCCATGATCATTGTTGATGCATCTGTATAATCGGCATTTAGTAACAGGTAGGCACAGGAGATTAGACAAATAGATCCTAAAATACCGAGATAACCCTTAAGCTCAGTATCTTGCCAGTAGGGTCTAATGCTTTGGTTTCGCCATGCAAAAAAGTGCAAGGTGAAGTTGATCCCTGAAAGCAGCATAAAAACAATGGCTATCGTTTCAATCCAGACGCTGTTGTAATAACCAATACTTTGATCATGCGTAGAGAATCCACCAATAGATACCGTTGAAAAGCTATGGCCGATGGCATCAAAAAAAGTCATTCCCGCTGCCCAGTAAAGTAAACAGCAGACAACGGTCAGACCAAGATAAATATACCAGAGAGCCTTTGCTGTCTCCGTGATTCGCGGTGTTAATTTTGAATCTTTCATCGGGCCTGGTGTTTCTGCGCGGTACAACTGCATACCACCAATACCCAGGATAGGTAATATTGCAACGGCAAGAACAATAATTCCCATACCACCTAACCATTGTAATTCCTGACGGTAAAATAATATTGATTTTGGGAGATCATCAATATCGGTCATGATCGTAGCACCAGTAGTGGTCAAGCCAGACATAGACTCGAAGATTGCATCGGTAAAAGTTAAATGAGGTGTTTCTGATAAAATAAAGGGAATTGCGCCAGTGAGACCCAGACCTAACCAGAACAAAACAACAACAACGAAACCATCTCTGAGTTTTAGTTCATTTTTAATATTTCTGACAGGAAACCAGAGGCATAATCCGATGATAATGATAAGAATAAATGCAGAGAGGAATCCTTGCACACTGTTGTCATGACTCCACCAAGCAATCATGATAGGCGGTAACAGTGTCAGACTAAATAGACTGAGCAAAATCCCCAGTATTCGTTGAACGACTGCATATTGCATGGTGTGTGTTGGCCAAAAAAGAGTTTATATAAAAGTGATGCCCACCTGAAATAAACGCTCAATTTCAGGTACCTGTTTTTTGTCTGCTACCAGCAATATGACATGGTCTTCAGCTTCGATGACAGTATCATGATGTGCAAGTAGAACCTTTTCATCACGAACCAGTGCACCAATACTTGTCCCTGCAGGTAAGGCAATTTCTTCAACCGACCGACCCACAACTTTGGACGAATCCCTGTTTCCGTGGGCAATCGCTTCTATTGCTTCAGCAACCCCTCCGCGCAAGGAATGGACGGCGACCACATCACCTTTTCTGATGTGAGCTAATAGCGTACCAATCGTTGCTTGTGAGGGAGATATAGCGATATCAATCACGTTACTTTGTACCAAACCTACATAACCAGTACGATTGATTAATGCCATCACTCGGCGTGCCCCAAGCCGCTTTGCCAGCATAGACGAGATAATATTTGCTTCATCGGCATTGGTCAGCGCACAGAAGATATCCGTGTCATCAATATTTTCTTCAATCAGCAGCTCTTCATTCGTTGCATCACCGTGTAATACAATGGTGCTCTTCAATTGCTCGGCAGCGTATTGTGCGCGTTTAAAATCCATTTCAATCAATTTGACCTGGAAGTGCCGCTCCAGCTTCATGGCTAGACGCATGCCAATGTTGCCACCACCCGCGAGCATGATGCGCTTGGTTTGCCTTTTTGTGCTGCGCAGACTTTGTAACAGGGCGCGCATATGCTTAGGAGATCCAATAAAGAATAGTTCATCATCAGGCTCTATGACGGTTTTTCCGTCCGGAATAATTGGCTCGCCGTGTCGAAACAGGATGACTATTCGATAATCAAGTTCGGGTAAGTATTTACCAATATCTCCTGCTTGATGTCCAACCAAAGGACCACTATAACTGACACGTACGGCGACCATTTGTATCTTGCCACCAGCGAATTCCAGAACTTGTAGTGCTCGCGGGTAACTTATCAGGCGCTCAATATGTTCAGTCACTAATTGTTCGGGACTGATGAGTACGTCTATAGGTAATGCTTCTTGCGCAAATAAGGCAGGCTTTGCCAGGTATTCTGGATCTCTGACACGTGCAATTTTCGTGGGGGTGTGGAATAAGGTATAGGCAACCTGGCAAGCGATCATATTAGTTTCGTCGCTATTGGTTACCGCAAGTATCATATCCGCATCTTTTGCGCCGGCTTGCTCAAGTACAGAAGGGTGTGATGCGATACCAATGACTGTCCTCAGATCATATTTTTCACTTAGATTGGCGAGACACTTGGGGTCTGTGTCAACCACAGTAATATCATTTGCCTCATTAACAAGATTTGCTGCTACAGAGGCTCCGACCTGACCTGCACCCAGGATGATGATTTTCATTATTCGGGTTCTGTAGAAGTGATTATTATTTTGATTTTGACTTTCATGTTCAGCTTCAGTTTATACAAATACTTGATGATTTAAGACGCCTCAATTACATAATCTCGGTGCACTATAGCCAGACTTATCGCATCTTCCAACTTATTTTGTATTCTGATTTTTAATCAGGATCCCGAGTGATTTTAATTTGCGATATAGATGCGTTCTTTCTATGCCAACAGCTTCAGCAACTTTGCTGACACTACCTCCTGCAAGGTTGAGCTTGTGTTGTAAATATTCTTTTTCAAATTGTTCTCTTGCTTCGCGTAATGGCATGTTAAAATTGGGCATAAAACTTTGTTCTTCAGCTAACGACGCTGTTTTTCCTTGTGCCAATTCCAGCTCTCTAATCTCAATATTTTCTTCCTTGCCAAGGATAAGCAACCTCTGCACCAGATTTTTTAACTCCCTGACATTCCCTGGCCACGGATAGCTGCGTAAGTAGTTTTGTGCGGCCACGCTGAAATGACGGTAAGGTAAACCTTCTCGTTCTGCAAAGTAATTAACATAGAATTCCAGTAATTCCGGGATGTCTTCGGCGTGCTCACGCAAAGACGGGACATGAATAGGCAGGATGTTAAGTTGATAATAAAGGTCATCTCGAAATAGACTTTTATTCACTAGCTCAAGGATGTCATGACTGGTCGCCGCAATAATACGTATATCAAACGTCTGTGTCTGGGTATTGCCGACGCGTGTAAAATATTGATTGTCTAACGTGTTTTGTAGCTTTGCCTGTAATGATGGATCCATATCAGCAATATCCTTGAGAAATAAGGTGCCACCATCCGCCCGTTCAAAAAAACCGGTTCTGTCTTTATCCGGTTCGTCACTGCCAAAAAACTCCATAAGAAAATTATCTGCCGACAAAGCCGAGATGCCAATACTAATAAATGCTTTTTCAGATCTGGAACTTTGATTATGTAGAAAACGTGCGAAAAGTTCTTTGTCTGTGCCTGATTCTCCACTTATTAAAACTGGTGTGTTGTGGTCAACGACATGCAAAATCTGTTCTCTCAGATTTTGCATGATCTTGCTTTTACCAATCGGTGTATCTGCTTGTTGGATGTGTCCTCTAAGGCGTACGTTTTCCTTCTGTAGAGATGTGTTTTCCAGAGCATGTTTGACCGTCAATATTAATTTAGCGAGAGAAAGCGGTTTCTCGATAAAGTCATAAGCACCAAGCCGGGTTGCTTCGACGGCAGTTTCAACCGTGCCATGACCGGAAATCATGACCACGGGTACATTCATCTGATCCGATTCATTCCATTGTTTAAGTAAGGTAATACCGTCAATACCTGGCATCCAGATATCGAGTAAAATTAGATCAGGATCAAACTCTTCTCGAATGTTGTTTGCTTGAGCTGCATCTTCTGCGACTGCAACTTCAAAATTTTCGTCCTCAAGTATTTCCTTAATCAGACTTCTGATGTCCGGTTCATCATCTACTATCAGAACTTTGCCAGTTATCATGAAGTCGTTCCTGTTTCACCGCTCACGCGGTTATTTTCTTTCTGTATTATAGGTAATCTGATTATCGCACTTACACCTGGATTATCTTGGTTGTTTTCGAGCCAGACAACGCCATTATGTTCTTCAATTATTTTTTTTACGATGGCAAGCCCAAGCCCCGTACCTTTAGTCTTGGTGGTTACATAGGGTTCGAAGATATGCGCCATGATATCGCTTTCTATTCCAGGCCCGGAATCTTTTATTAGTATTTCTACATATTCAGTGCCTGCCTTGGAAATACGTTGGGACGCGATATTCAATACCGAAGTGTTATTGTTTTCGCAGGCATCGAACGCATTTTTTAGTAAGTTATTAAACACTTGCCTTAGTCTGCTGACATCAGCATTAACCAAAGGTAAGTTAGGTTCAAGATTTAGTTTGATCTCGGTCTTCTGATCCAGACTGGTAAAAAGATCCAGGACTTCATTAATTAATGCATTGATATCCATCGCTCGTGTTTTTATCTCAGGCGTCCTTGCATAGTCTGAGAAGGTGTTGACCATATCCTTCATGGTGTCCACTTGTTGAACAATTGTATTTGTCAGGCGGTCAAGAATCTCTGCATCTGCCGGATTCATAGTGTGAAGATATTTATGCCGCAATCGTTCAGCGGCAAGTTGTATCGGTGTCAAAGGATTTTTGATTTCATGGGCGAGCCTGCGCGCCATTTCACTCCATGCCGCATTCTTTTGCCCCTGAATCAGTTCCGTGATGTCATCAAAGACGATGATATAACCTTTGTTTTCATCTTGTGTTAACGAATGCGGTGTGCCACTACACATTAGAATCTGCCGTCCGCTATTCCCAAAAAGTGTGATTTGTTCGCGCCAATCCTGGTCTGTTTTACCATAGGTCTGGATAGTTTCACGTAAAGGCTCAAGATAATTATATTCTAGACAAATCTCATCTATGGACTTGCCAGTCACAGAATCAATGGGTATGCCAAGGATTTGGCCCGCACTAACATTAACAGTGCGTAATATTTTATTTTGATCAAACACCAGCACACCTGAAGAGAGCCTTCCAAGCACTGCTTCAAGATAAGCTTGTTGGGTTTCTGCCTTAGTCTGGCTGAGGCTGGCGGCATCACGCGCCTGAGCGATTTTCTGTGTCATTTCATTAAACGAAGCCACCAGAAATCCAAGTTCATCATTACTGGTGATTGGTATTTGTGTGTGGTAATCACCTTCGGCGATAGCCCTGGTTCCTTCTGCCATATCTCTTATTGGGGCGACATGTTTTTTAGAAAAATAAAAAGCAGTCCAGATAGTGGCGAAGATACTGAATAAAAGAACCAATGTCAGGATTAAGACAAAACTAAGTTTAAGTTGCTCGCGCAGATATGAAAGCTCCGTATATTTGATATAAGAAGTTTGAATGCTATTTGTCAAACTGTTTATTTCATCAGAGATGGGGTACAGCGCCTGAATAAATCTGGAATTATTGCTCACACTTACGCCTGGAACGTTCACAACGACGCGGATGTGCAGGCCTGTTTTAATCGCATTATCAAGACCTGTGTAGCTACCTCCTTGCTGAAGTTGTAAAATAATTGTATCACTCGGTCTATCTGGGATAACACTAGTGGTATCTTCAGAACTTGACGTGATAATGCGTCCATTTCTCTTAAGCAGGGTGATTTCTTTGGCGTTAGTCCGTGTACGAAATTCATCAATTTCGAAAGGCATTTCGACATCTGATATCTTGGAGATTTCTTCTGCCATTTGTTCTGTTTGTTTTAATAATCCTCGCATACGGATATCAAGAGAAAGTCGACTTAGCTTGAGTGAGTCATCCAATGCTTGTTCAACGCGTAGGTCAAACCAGCTATC
>JBLHKO010000008.1:0-45911 GCA_047620145.1 Gammaproteobacteria bacterium
GTTGTGAAGTCAGCGCAACAATAATGATGATGATAAAAATAATGACGAATACCGATTTTTATTCCAGCAAGTGTACGACCGTAATAATGATTTACCGCAAGACCTAACGATACAGGGATAATGGCGGATTTAAAACCTATTAAGCACTCTGGATAGCGTGCCGCCAGAATTGAAAGTACAATGGCCGGCAATGGAAACCATACAACAATTCTATTCATGAGATTGGACAGTAATCAGATTAATGCTGTTTCTAGAAATACCAATAAATATTATAATAATCAACATGTTAAATGGTTTATTTAAATGATAATACATGCTAATTTTCTTACCTTTCTGAAAGCAATTTTTCTGTGTTTGCTGCTTGCATCCTGCGATTCCGGAGATAAATCAATGAAGGAAAGCAAGCCAATATCTGACTCAGAGTCTGGTGAACAACTGTCATCTGATTGGCCGCTTTATGGTAGAGATTACAGTAACCAGCGCTTTAGTCCACTCACTCAAATTAGCACAGAAAATATTAGCAAGCTGAAACTGGCCTGGTCATATAAAACCGGGAAGAAGGCGACTTTTCAAACCAGCCCTATTGTTATTGACGGAACCATGTTCATCACCACACCCTTCAATGACGTCATTGCGCTCAACGCGGAATCGGGCGATGAAATCTGGCGTTATGAACATCAGCTAACAAAGGATGAATTCTGCTGTGGCCCTGCTAACCGCGGCCCTGCAGTGGCGAATGGCATTGTTTATACCGCAACCATTGATGCTCGACTCATCGCACTCGATCAGAAAAGCGGTAAAGTATTATGGGACATCGAAATCGAAGACTCCGGTGCCAATGACAATGATAGAGAAGCTCTTGATTCTCTCAGTGGTGTGGAAGGTTTCGCCAATGCTGTACAAACCGGTGCTAGTGGTTACAGCTCTTCAATGGCGCCACAAATTTATGACGGCAAAGTATTTATTGGTATTACTGGTGCAGGATATGGTTTACATATGGAAGTCGAAGAAGGTGGTAAACAAAAATTATCCGTCGGCGGCTTCTCAGGTGGTGGCCACGGACAGAGAGGATTTCTTGTCGCTTATGATGCAAAAACCGGCGAAGAGATCTGGCGCTGGTATAGTGTACCGGAACAAGGCTGGGAAGGAGAATGGAAAGAAACAACAGCCAATGGTGTGCCACTAAATCGTGACATTGCATCCGAAAAAAGCAAATTTGAAAAATTCAAAGACTCCTGGCGCTATGGTGGCGGATCGATCTGGACGACACCAGCAATTGATACAAAACTTGGTCTGATATATTTTGGCACTGGAAACCCTTCTCCTAACATGGAAGATGGTTCTCGACCTGGTGATAACCTCCACGCTTGCAGTCTAATTGCACTAGATATCAAAACCGGCGAACTCAAATGGTTTTACCAGCAAATCCCTCATGATCGCTGGGGCTATGATGTTGCCAGTCCACCCGTGTTGTTCGATCTGAAAATAGATGGAAAAACAATCAGGGCTGTTGGGCAAGCCAGTAAAGTCGGTTGGCTGTTTATTCATGATGCCGAAACTGGCGAACTTTTACGTCGTTCTGATCCTTGGGTCGAACAAGAAAATCTGTTCGCACCACCGAGTGAGGCGGGCGAACGAGTTGTACCTGGCACTATTGGTACGACATCTTGGTCACCTGTGGCAATCATGCCAGATACAAACACTGCTTTCATTCTAGGTGTGTATCAACCCTCTATATTTCTTTCTGTCAAACTTGAACCGCAACCAGATCAGCCTTGGGACAGTTATAGCTATTTCAAACAGACGGACGAACCAGATTGGGGTGTCTTCAGTGCGCTTGCATTAGACACTGGCAAAATACTTTGGCAAACCAAGGTTGATGATCCGATGGTGGGTGGGGCTCTAGCAACCGCAGGTGGTTTGGTGTTCACGGGCGAAGGCAACGGTCAATTTGATGCCTTTGATGCTAAGAATGGAGAACTTCTTTGGCAGCATAAATCAGAGTACGGCGTAAATGCACCACCCGTTACCTATGCGATTAATGGCAAACAATATGTTGCTGTAGCGGCGGGCGGTAATAAAGTATTCGGTTATAAAACGGGCGATGAAATACTTGTCTTTGCTTTAGATAATTAATACCCAACAGCTCACCTCGTGAAAAAAGCGAAGCAACACTGAACTGAACTGCATCAGTTCAGTGTTGCACGAGTCCTTGTAACACCTAAACAAAAAAGGACTCTGAATATCCCCGTTGTGTTATTTAACGACGAAGGTTATCTTCATCAACACTCGATACTCTATGACTTTTCCTTTATCTACAACGACATCCTGTTCACCAATCCAGGCTCCTTAAATATCATCGATGCTATTGGCGGCCTTGGCGATCCCTTTTTTAATGGCATCATCAAAACTGGTTTTGGAAGTTGATTTAATCTCAGTGACTTTGGCTACAGACATATTTAACTCCCCTTAATTTATGATTCGAATACTCTACTGAATATGGAATACAGTTCTATGTTGTTTGTCATGTGCAGCTATTTCAGTATAGAACACATCACTATTCAAAATAAAATATCAGATGCCAGATAATTATCTAATGTATTCCATCAGATTAAACTGCGGATCTAATAACGCTTTTACCTTTTCTATGGGGTAGTCCGGATAGACGACAAAGAATTGATTAAGATTCTCTTTGACAGCCTGTTGATCTCCTAACACCCATAAATCGTTAATCTGTTTAAGCCATTGTTCTGGCGGTTTCACCTCATTATCTGATAATTTACCCGATCTAGAATATGTATCAGCAGCAATATCATCGCCCAGTAATTCACTTTTAAGTGATTCTTCTTTAAGAGAACCATTCTGTTTCAACAATCCATCTAATTCACGTCTCCCACTAAATTTCTGGGCTGAACTTGCGCCTGACTCTTGTTCAATAGCTTCCATCTCCATTCCACCTAATTTATTATTCAGATCGTTTGCATCCAATCGTTTTTGTTGCTTAACATCTGCAGCTTCCAAACGCCCTGGTGTTCTTTGTGGCATTTGTATGGAATCAGACATTGTCTGTTTTAATGCATCTTTTTTTAAAACTGTCTCTTCGATTGTTGCAGGTGCAATTTCTGGAGATAGAACATCATCCATCTCAATCGCTTTTTCTCGTGATATAATCTTGCTCGCTGGTTTCTGCTGAACTTCAAATTTTTTCTTCTCATAGACTTGAATAGATGCCGGAGTATCGTTATTTATTTCCGATATCACATCCATCGACATGACAGCTTCATCGAAATCCTCTTCAGCGGATTCAAGTTGTCGGTTTTTTTTACCGGCTACACGTGACTCTTCCGATTCAGCTGGTTTATTTGCCATTGGCCTCGGCGTCATCTGCGCCTCAAAATCGTATTCACTCTTTGGTGCAGTCAATAATGTCTGTCCACTGTTTTGATAAATGCTAAAAACCAGGCCAACAGATAACATCAATACAGCCGCCATGGATGCAGGGACATACCAGGTTCTGGCAAAAGGACTGTAGGCTATATCTGAAGTTTGCTTAGAACGAATCGCTGCATTTGCAGCTGACAGAATGGCTTTATCAATGTCTGCAGCTGGTAGAATTTTTTCTTCAGCATGATAGGCCGCAGTCAAGGCAGAATCACCCTGTAAATAATCCTCCAGATCTTGATCTTCCTGTTTTCTATCTTCCGATTTATTAACCATTTTCTTTTAAACCTGTACGTAACTTTTTCACTGCATATCGCAGTCGACTTTTAGCCGCTTCTGCGCTCACACCAGTCACCTCTGCAATTTCAGCAACCGTTAAACCTGCTTCCTCTTTTAACATAAAAGCCTCTCGTTGTTCATCAGGCAAATTATCGATTAATTCTGAGAGCGTTTCTGTTTGTCTAAGCATGTCCAACGTTTCATCCGCTTGTCTCTGACCATTTGCCACGATTTGTTCAACATCTGCGTCCTGATCTTTTTGTTGAAAAACATCGGTGCGCGTCTTCCGGTAATAATCGATAAAATGATTATGTGCGAGTTGATAAATATAGGTTGTGAATTTAGCGCGTACTTCATATCGGTCACGAGCTGCTATCAGTTTCATCCAGACATCCTGAAACAGTTCTTCGGCAATCTCTTGTCGATAGCATTTAGCCAACAAATAACGATATACACCTCCTTTGTGTCGCTGGTACAGAACTTCAAAGGCAGCTGCATTACCCTGTTGGTAGTTGAGCATCAAATCTTCATCGGATAAAGTCTCATTTTTGCTGCCTTCCATCATAGTGATGGAGTCTATAACATCCATTCACTCTGTTTCTAACGTTATTATTAGCATATGGGGTTAACATTAAGAGAACTTACTGATCTACGGAAACAAAAAAAGGGCTAAAAAGCCCTTTTTTTATTGTACTTAATTATGACGATCAAGCTTCTTGTACTTCTCCTTCGTTAACTGCTTTCATACTTAGACGAACACGACCTTGTCTGTCGACTTCAAGCACTTTAACTTTGACGAAATCACCTTCACTCAATTTATCACTTACATTCTCTACCCGTTCTTCACAAATTTGTGAGATATGCACCAAACCATCTTTGCCAGGCAGGATATTCACGAAGGCACCAAAATCCATCAGTTTGGCGACCTTACCTTCATAGATCTTACCGACTTCGATGTCTGCAGTTATCTGTTCAATTCTGAGTAATGCGGCTTCACCGGCAGCTTTATCAACGGCAGCAATTTTCACCGTACCATCATCATCGATATTAATTGTTGCGCCTGTTTCTTCTGTAATGGCTCGAATGGTTGCGCCACCTTTACCAATGACATCACGAATTTTGTCAGGATGAATCTTAATCACCGTAATTCTTGGTGCAAATTCGGACATTTCATCACGAGCGCTAGAAATCGTTGAGGCCATTTCTCCAAGGATATGAATACGACCTTCTTTGGCCTGCGCCAAAGCTGCTTCCATAATTTCCTTAGTAATCCCATCGATCTTGATATCCATCTGCAAGGCAGTAACACCTTTATTCGTTCCTGCAACTTTAAAGTCCATATCACCCAGATGATCTTCATCACCGAGAATATCTGAAAGCACGACAAATTTATCATCTTCCTTAATCAGACCCATGGCGATACCGGCAACGGGTGCTTCAATGGCAACACCTGCATCCATTAACGCAAGACTGGTACCGCAAACACTGGCCATAGAACTTGAACCATTTGATTCTGTAATTTCTGAGACCACGCGAATTGAATAAGGATATTCGGCCATATTAGGCATAACGCCTAAAATACCACGCTTTGCTAAACGACCATGACCAATCTCGCGACGTTTTGGTGTGCCAACGCGACCGGTTTCACCGACGCAATATGGAGGGAAATTGTAGTGCAACATGAACGGTTCTTTGTAAGAGCCTTCTATTGCATCAATAATTTGCGAGTCACGTTCTGTTCCCAGAGTAGCGACGACAATCGCCTGTGTTTCTCCACGTGTGAAAAGTGCTGATCCGTGTGCTCTTGGAAGAATCCCCACTTCTGCAGTTATTTTTCTGATCGTTTTAGTATCACGCCCATCAATTCGACTCTCACCCGCTATGATACTACTGCGAACGATATGACTTTCAAGACTGTGAATTTCACTACTGATTTCTGATGCAGACCATTTTGACTCTTCTGCTTCGGTCATTGCCTCAACGACCTCGTGGGTAATTTCGTTGATGCGGTCCTTACGATCAAGCTTGTCTGTAATGGCATAAGCTTCACGCAACAGGTCTGTTGAACGCCTAGATACTTCATCAGCCAATGCTTGATCTTTTACTTCTGGCTGCCAATCCCAGGCGACCACGCCAGCTTCTTCCGCCAAAGCCTTGATATTATCAATCGCAACCTGAAATTGCTCATGACCAAACATCACCGCACCCAGCATAACTTCTTCTGATAACTGTTTGGCCTCTGACTCAACCATTAATACTGAGGTACTGGTACCAGCTACCACCAAATTCAAAGATGACTCTGCTAACTGCTCAGATGATGGGTTAATCACATAATTGCCGTCAATATAACCTACGCGGGCAGCACCCACTGGACCATTAAATGGTGCGCCGGTCAAAGTAACTGCAGCTGATGCACCAATCAATGCCGGTATATCCGCATCAATTTGTGGATCCAGTGACATCACTGTCGCAACAATCTGCACTTCGTTTCTAAAACCTTTAGGAAATAATGGCCTGAGCGGACGATCAATTAATCGACATGTCAACGTTTCCTTTTCAGCTGGACGCCCTTCTCTTTTGAAAAAACCACCGGGTATTTTACCGGCGGCATAGGTGCGTTCCTGATAATCCACAGTGAGTGGGAAAAAATCACGACCTGCATCAGCTTCTTTCTTGGCGACACAGTTAACCATTACAACTGTATCTCCCATACTGACGATAATTGAGCTGGCTTGTCGGGCTATTTTGCCCGTTTCCAAAACAACTGTGTGATCACCGAACTGGAACTCTTTCCTGACTGCTTTCATGTTTTTACCTTAAAAGTAATTTGATAAATAATTTGGAGGGGTTTTCTTCAAGACTGATTTCAGAAATTCTAACTTGTAGAAATGTTGGTGTATTGATGGTTGTAGGCCTCAAATTTGGGCTTGGTGTGAGCGTAAACAAAGGTCTTGTGCTATCTATTCACGCAGACCTGAGTATTAATCTTATTTACGTAGACCAAGACCAGTGATTAGATCACGGTAGCGATTTACGTCTTTGCCTTTCAGATAATCCAAAAGCTTACGCCGCTGATTCACCATTCTTAATAAACCACGACGTGAATGATGATCTTTTTTATGCGTCTTGAAATGATCTGACAACTCAATGATGTTTGCCGTTAATAGTGCAACCTGTACTTCTGGAGAACCTGTATCGTTTTCCGCACGTTGATATTCTTTTGCTATGTCAGCCTTATGCTGAGTACTTAATGCCATGTGTAATCGAGCTCCTGAAGTAATCTCGGTCTAAATGAGGCGCGTATTGTAACCGCGCACTCATGCATGAACAACCCTAAATCACAAGATGCCAGTATTTTTTTGCTGGTCTTGATTTCTGCATCAAGACAGGCACTAGACATTTATTCTTTTCTATAGGAATCAGATACTTATTCTTCATTATTTGTTTTCAGTAATCTTTTTGGTGCAACACGCCCATCGTCCAAAATCGTGCCCATACCAATAAACACACGATTATGGTCATAAATACGTACCAATCCATCTCTTGGCGCCTGCGGAACAGACACTGCCTGACCCAGGCAAAGGTGGTATGTCATTTCTTCAGATAACGACAACTCAGGTATGTGCTCCAGCGCACTATCCACCGGTACGAGTAACTGATCCAGAGTGGCATTAGTCTCATCACATACTTTAGACAAATGTTCGATAGTTTCCATACTGATCATTTGCTCTTCATTAAAGGGGCCGGTTGATAAACGTCGAAGTGTACTGACATGAGCACCGCAGCCTAAGGCATTACCAATGTCTTCAACCAGTGTGCGAATGTAAGTACCTTTTGAACAGCGCACCTGTATCTCGAATGAATACTGATCAAATTGAAGTAAATCAATCTTATGTATTGTCACAGGCCTTGATTTACGTTCAACCTCTAGCCCTTGATAAGCTAATTTATAAAGTCTTTGACCATCAATTTTCAATGCTGAATACATCGGTGGGGTCTGTTCAATATCTCCGACAAATTGTGCAATAATCTCTTCTAATTGAAGTTGATTAAACTCAGATACTTGATTAGTTGCCAATACCGCACCTTCAGCATCAGCGGTGCTGGTTACGACACCTAGTTTTGCTACAGCAACATAAGTTTTATCTGCATTGAGAAGATATGATGAAACTTTGGTGGCTTCGCCCAAACATAATGGCAATAGTCCTGTTGCGGGTTTGTCCAGACTACCTGTATGCCCTGCTCTGGCAGCTTTGTAGATGCGCTTAATTTTTTGTAAAGCATCATTCGAGGTGATACCGGCGGGTTTGTCTAGAAGTAGAATTCCGTCGACATCCCGTTCGTGCGGCTTTCTTTTTCGTCTTCGACCCATACTGCTATGACAATAATATATTGATACTGGTTAATTAATTCTTGCGATCATCTGTATGCAAAGAATCTATCAGGCTAGTCAGTCGATTTGCCTGTTCCAGACTCTCATCAAACATGAACTTGAGTTTTGGAACGATGCGGGTAGTGAGAATTTTAGATAATCGATGACGAAATTGAGGCGCATTGTCATTCAACATCGCCAGGATTTCTGTTCTATCGGATGTGCTATCTATGTCAATCCCCAGACAAGTCACATAAATCTTTGCATGCGACAAATCCGTACTTAAATCGACAGCGGAGATTGTTACCAAGCCCTTACCAGCATCGCGTACTGGCATCTGGATGATCGTGGCCAGTTCTTTTTGAATCTGGTCACCGACGCGTTGACTGCGACTAAACTCTTTGGCCATATTTAGTCAAACTACTCTGCTTCTTGATATCAAATTGTGCGTGCGACTTCGATACGTTCAAAGACTTCGATTTGATCACCAGGCTGTACATTGTCGTAATTTTTCACCCCAATGCCGCATTCCGTGCCTGATTTCACTTCATTAACATCATCCTTGAAACGTCTCAGAGACTCGAGCTCGCCTTCATAGACAACGACATTATCTCGTAATACTCTAATTGGACTACTCTTTTTAACAACACCTGTAGAAACAATACAACCGGCGATGTCTCCATATTTTGGTGAACGAAATACATCTTTAACTTCTGCAATTCCGATAATTTTCTCACGCAACTCAGGGGGAAGCATGCCGCTCATTGCCGCTTTCACATCATCAATCAGATCATAAATGATGCTGTAGTAACGAATTTCAATTTCTTCTTCATCTGCAAGCTTACGTGCAGAAGCATCGGCGCGAACATTAAAACCAATCACCACTGCTTTTGAAGTCAATGCCAAATTCATATCTGTTTCTGTGAGTCCACCAACACCATTACTGACAATACTGACTCTGACTTCATCAGTTGATAATCTGGTCAGTGCATCAACGATTGCTTCAGAAGATCCTTGAACATCCGCCTTGATCATAATGTTAAGTGTCGCAACATCGCCTTCGCTCATCTGATCCATGGCATTTTGCAATTTAACTGCATGCTGTTTCGCTAATTTCGACTCACGGTTTTTATTTTGCCTAAGCTCTGCAATTTCACGAGCTTTTTTCTCATCAGGTACAACCATCATTTCGTCACCGGCATAAGGGATCCCCGATAGACCGAGTACCTCAACAGGTGTCGATGGCCCAACAGATGACAAAATCTCATTCCCATTACTGTCAACCATCGCACGAACACGGCCAAACTCTCTACCGCTTAAAATAATGTCACCTTTATTTAATGCACCGCTCTGTACCAATATTGTTGCAACCGGGCCACGTCCTTTATCCAGACGCGCTTCAATCACTGTCCCCCTTGCTGGTCCAGTTTCTGATGACTTCAGCTCAAGCACTTCTGATTGCAAGGAAATGCTCTCAAGTAAATTATCAATCCCCTCACCAGTCAGTGCCGAAACATTTACAAACTGGGTATCGCCACCCCAATCTTCTGGTATGACGTCAAGTTTTGAGAGTTCTTGTTTTACACGGTCAGGATCAGCTCCGGCCTTATCAATTTTATTAACCGCAACAATGATAGGTACATTACCTGCCTTTGCGTGTTTCACGGCTTCTTCTGTCTGTGGCATCACACCATCATCAGCAGCAACCACCACGATAACGATATCCGTCACACTGGCACCACGAGCTCTCATTGCAGTAAATGCAGCATGCCCCGGAGTGTCTAAAAATGCGATCTTGCCATTATCAGATTCAACGACATAGGCACCTATATGTTGAGTAATTCCACCAGCCTCACCATCAGTTACCTTAGTCTTGCGTATATAATCGAGTAATGATGTTTTACCATGGTCGACATGACCCATAATCGTAACTACCGGTGCGCGTGTAACTTGCTCACCAGTGTCTTTCACTGCAAAGACAAGCTCATCTTCCAACACACTTCCACTAATTAATTTAACTTTATGCCCCATTTCTTCCACAACGAGAGCCGCTGTTTCTTGATCAAGCATCTGGTTAATGGTTGCCATGCTGCCCAGCCCCATCATTAACTTAATGACTTCGGTTGCCTTGACTGACATTTTTTGTGCCAGATCAGCCACAGATATATTTTCCGGAATCCCTATTTCCTTGATAACGGGTTCTGTTGGCTTCTCAAAACCATGTTGTGTTTCTATCGTCGGAATAATTTTCGGTCTATGTCTTGATTTCTTTTTACGACGACCTGATTTTTCAGAGGCAACATGCAGTTCCTGACGGCCGTATCGAGTTGACTTATCCTTATTCTTATCTTTTCCCTTTTTACCCGCTTTAGCTTTATCATCGGTTTTTTCTGCAGGAACAGGTTCTACGGCAATCGGCTTTTCGACGATAGCAATTTCTTCACTGCCTGTGCTTATCTGTTCACTGACTTGTTGCTCAACTTCTGAGACTGCAACAGCTTGCTCATCCACCGCTACAGCGTTGTTTGCATCTTCGGCTTCTACTACATCAACGATTGGCATAACATCACTAGTGTCTTCGGCAAGTTCTGCTGGTAATTCTTCTTCAACTTCAGGTTTTGTCAGCTCATCGATGGCACTACGTTTAACATAGGTGCGTTTCTTTCTGAATTCGACATTGACTGTTTTCGATTGAGTTTTACTTCTCCCCTGCACACTCAATGGCACTTTGATTTCGCTGCTTGTTTTTCGTTTCAGGGTAATTTTTTTTGTTTCGGATGAACCCTTACCATGTTTATCACGAAGATGGCTCAATAGACGGCTTTTTTCCTCATCTGTGATCATTTCGTCTATAGATTTTTCAGGTATCCCCGCCTCGATTATCTGTTCTTGCAGACGTTCTACGGGGATGCCGACGACGCTTGCAAATTGACCGACTGTGACTTCAGGCATCAGTCGACCCTCCTTCAGCTTTTTCAGCTTCTTCGAACCAGGGAATTCTGGCGGTCATAATTAATTTGCCAGCTCGTTCCGAATCCATTTCTTCAACTTCCATTAATTCGTCCACTGAAAGCTCGGCCAGATCATCCATCGTCACAATACCCTTCGCAGCTAATTCATAAGCCAGTGAATCTTCCATGCCTTCCATCTGCAACAGATCTTCAGCTGGGTGTGCATCAATTAATTTTTCTTCATTAACAATTGCGCGAGTTAGCATGACATCACGCGCACGTCCGCGTAATTCATTAACAAGGTCATTATCAAATTCTTCGATGTTGAGCATTTCTTCTTCGGGCACATAAGCAATTTCTTCAACGCTGGAGAATCCTTCCTGTACCAGGATAAGTGCCATCTCTTCATCTATGTCCAGTTGTTCCATAAACATTTTTTGTAAACCTTGCGCTTCTTCTTCATTTTTCTCTTCCGCCTGTTCAACAGACATAACATTGAGAACCCACCCTGATAATTCACTGGCAAGTCGTACATTTTGTCCGCCGCGACCGATGGCTTGTGAAAGATTATCTTCTTCTACGGCAATATCCATGCTGTGCGCATCTTCATCAACCAAGATCGAAGAAACTTCAGCAGGTGCCATGGCATTGATAACAAATTGTGCAGGATTTTCATCCCACAAAATAATATCAACTCGCTCTCCACCTAATTCGTTGGACACTGCCTGCACACGCGAACCACGCATTCCAACACAGGCACCTATTGGGTCAATTCGAGGATCATTAGCTTTCACTGCTATCTTTGCTCTGGCGCCAGGATCACGGGCTCCATTAATGATGTCTATCATGCCTTCATTTATTTCAGGAACTTCCAACTTGAATAATTCGATCAACAACTCAGGTGCTGTCCGACTCAGAAATAATTGCGGACCTCGAATCTCCGAACGAACTTCCTGTAGATAAGCGCGAATGCGATCACCAGGTCTGACTGCTTCTCTTGGGATCAAACCTTCACGTGGGATAAAACCCTCCGCATTGCTTCCCAAGTCCAGATAAACACTACCTCTTTCAACACGCTTAACAACACCACTCAACATTTCACCAACACGATCAGCATATGCCTCTACTACCTGGATCCTCTCAGCTTCGCGGACTTTCTGCACAATCACTTGTTTTGCAGCCTGTGCGGCAATTCGGCCAAATTCAACCGACTCCATAGGTTTTTCAACAAATTGTCCTATTTCTAACTCTGGGTTATCTTCCAGTGAGTCTTTAAGTTTTATTTGTCTACTTGGAAATTCTAATTCTTCTTCATTATCCATAACTTCCCAGCAACGGAATGTGTCATAGTTACCTGTTTCACGATCAATCTCGACACGTGATTCAATATCCTCACGATTGCGCTTTTTGGTCGCCATCGCCAATGCTGCTTCGATGGCTTCGAAGATGATATCTTTACTGACGCCCTTCTCACTGGAAACGACGTCAACGACCGTTAAAATTTCTTTATTCATAATCTAATTACTCTCAACACAAATTCATTCTCGACAAATTAACCCTAAGGTGTATTAACCTAAGTTGTATTGACGATGGTTTATTAAAATTCTGGCACCAAGTGCGCCGAATCAATCACATCAGCAGGAATTAAATATTCAACGCCTGCCTCACTAATGAGTACTGCTGTTTCTTCAATTTTTTTGATCACACCTGTGATCTTTCGCCGTTCATCAACTTTTTCACGCAATTTAATCTTAACTTCCTGTCCTAAGAACCGTTGAAACTGTTCCAAGTTAAATAATGGCCTGTCCAGTCCTGGTGATGAAATTTCCAGGTTGTACTTTTCCTTAATAGGATCATGTACATCAAGCACACCAATCACCTGATGGTTTACACGGGTACAATCTTCGATTGTGATTCCATCTGCATGATCTATATACAATCTCAGCATTGAACCATCCTTCTGTTTAAAATACTCGATGCCAAGCATTTCATAACCCAGTGCCGTAACCACGGGTTCTAACAATTCAATCAGCTCATTATGTTGTCTATGCATTCTTCATATCAACGGTATACGACCGCCACGGATGGCGGAAGTACAGAAAATGCAGGAGCAATTTTCTGCCATTACATTCTGTAAATAGTCACTCCTGTGCTTCCTGCACCCGTGACATTGCCTGCACGGATGCAGGTACTTAGGATTTGTCAGGAACAAAAACCCTGACTTTAAGTCCCTGTAATTCGCCGCTCTTCTGCATCCATGCAGCCGCGGTATACCTCACATCCTTGTAAATAAAAAATGGGCGCAAGGCCCACTTCAAAAAACTCAAAAAATCTAATAGCAGTATAGCTGTCAAACTTTAAACTGCCAGTTTCTGTATTACACCTGCAAATACTTTCCAGCGCCTGTAAAAAAGGCCCCAATGGGGCCTCTCTAAAACTTTGGTAGCGGGGGTAGGATTTGAACCTACGACCTTCGGGTTATGAGCCCGACGAGCTGCCAGACTGCTCCACCCCGCACTAAGGATGCGCATGTTACAGCCACCTTAAAACTTAATCAAGACAATGCGTTAACTAAGTCGTACAGCCTGTCTTTTTGTGCCCCATGAACCAGGAATCTCTTCAAAAACACCCACACATAATTCCCCACAGGACGTACATTCACCATTTGCAGATAGATTCCATGATTTTAATTCATACCAGTCTCTGACAATCAGTTTTTCGCCACATTGATGGCAAAAAGTGGTATCACCTGCTGCGTGATGCACATTCCCTGTATAGGCATAATGAATCCCATTTTTTAGTGCAATATCACGCGCTTTGATTAATATTTCTTCACTGGTTCCAGGTTTGTCTCGCATTTTCCAGTCTGGATGGAAAGCTGAAAAATGTATCGGCACATCTGTACCAAGGTTTTCCACGATCCACTGTGTCATTGCTTCGAGCTCGTCCACCGAGTCATTCTCTCCCGGTATAACCAGATTAGTAATTTCAAACCAGACCTCCGTTTCTTGTTTTAGATAAATGAGTGTCTCCAATACAGCTTGCAGATGTCCTCCGGCAATATGCTTATAAAATTTTTCAGTGAACGCCTTCAAATCTACATTGGCCGCATCCATATACTGATAAAACTCTGCTCTCGGTGCTTCACAAACATAACCCGCAGTCACCGCGACTGATTTTATATCGAGCTCATGGCAGGCTTGTGCAACATCAATCGCATATTCATGAAAAATAACCGGGTCATTATAGGTGAAGGCGATACTGCGACAGTTTAATTGCTTTGCTGCGCTTGCAAGTAATTCTGGTGAGGCCGCGTCAGCCAAGGTATCAACTTCACGCGATTTACTGATGTCCCAATTCTGGCAAAATTTGCAGGCTAAATTACAACCTGCAGTTCCAAATGAAAGTACCGGCGTTCCCGGTAGAAAGTGGTTTAGTGGTTTTTTCTCAATCGGGTCAATACAAAAGCCACTCGATCGGCCATAGGTCGTCAGTACAATTTGTTGATCTCTGCATTCTCTTACGAAACAAAGCCCCTGCTGCCCTTCTTTCAATTTACATGCCCGAGGACAAACATCACACTGAACCCGACCATCGTCCAGTTCATGCCAGTACTTTGTTTTGACAACTGAGCTCATAAATAAATATTTTTCCTTCCCTACAAGTATTCCAAATACAAACTATAATTAAGCACGAAGATTAATCACCAATGCATGCACCTTAACTATGAATAATAGCCTAAATAAAACAAAAAACACGATAAGGCCAGCAGCTGTCGCAGGACAGTTTTATCCAGCAGACCCTGCTGAACTGGAGCTCATGGTTAAATCCTTTTTAGAAGGTGTTGACGAAATCCCGCCGCCCTCAAAAGCGATCATTGCACCGCATGCAGGGTTGATATATTCGGGACCGATTGCGGCAACTGCGTACGCCAGTTTACAGTCCGTTAGAGATAAAATAAGCCGTGTTGTATTATTAGGCCCATCACACAGGGTGTACTTAAAAGGTTTGGCACTTAGTTCAGCCGATGACTACGAAACCCCACTGGGTAAGATTGAACTAGACCAGAGAGCTTGTGATTCCATACGAAATTTACCTCAAGTAACTGTTATGGATGCAGCTCACGCACAGGAGCATAGTCTTGAAGTACAGCTACCTTTTTTACAGGTCATGCTTGATCGTTTTAAGCTAATTCCCATTGTTGTTGGCGAAGCCTCTCCTGACGAAGTTGCAGAAGTTCTGGAAATTTTATGGGGAAACGATGAGACGCAAATCATTATCAGCTCTGACCTTAGCCATTACCATGACTATGAAAAAGCAAAACAGCTGGATTTATCGACGAGCAAAGCCATCGAAAACCTGGAACTGGAATCAATAGGATCACAACAAGCTTGTGGCTGTATGCCCATGCGAGGTCTTTTACATCTTGCACGAAAGAAAAATCTGAACGTCAAAACGCTTGATTTGAGAAATTCTGGTGACACTGCCGGGACTAAAGATAAGGTTGTCGGTTATGGCGCTTACTCCGTTAATTAATTTGTTTGCCCCAGAGGGCACGGAGAACACTGAGGGAAACAATGTCATGCTGGATTTATTCCAGTATCCAGTAAAAATTTTATGACCGCTGAAAGCGGACTGGATTCCTGCCTACGCAGGAATGACAAATTTTAAATTAACACTATGTACACACAAGAACAAAATCAAACACTGCTTTCTATCGCACGTTCAAGTATCGGACACGGTCTTCAATCAGGGCAACCAGAAATAATTGATATAAATAATTATGACGATGAGTTACAAGATATCAGGGCAACATTTGTCACATTAAAAATCTCAGGTTCACTACGTGGCTGTATCGGCACCCTTGTAGCAAAATATCCATTGGTGGAAAGTGTTGCAGAATATGCCTATGCCGCAGCCTTCCGCGACCCAAGATTCAAACCATTGAGTCAGGATGAGTTTGAAAAGATAACATTAAGCATTTCAATATTGACGCCAGCAGAACCAATTGAATTCGATTCAGATGCAGATCTGATTCAAAAGCTCGAACCACATATAGATGGTTTGATTATTAACTCCGGTAATCGAAGTGCGACTTTTTTACCTGCCGTGTGGGAATCACTAACTCATGCAGAACAATTTCTTATACAACTAAAAGAAAAAGCTCAAATACTTCCCGAAGAAAAGCTGACGGGAGCTTCACGATATAAGGCAATTGAAATTTGTGAGAAAGATTTTTTAAATTAGAAAACAATAAGATTAAGTCTTCTCGCGACTAAAACGCTGAACCATTTCTTTCGCTTTGTTGGCACCTTCCTCATCACCTAATGCTATTCTTGCTTCAACAATAATCTGCCAATTATATTTCTGCAGCTGATTATGACCTGAGGCGAACGCGTTTGACTTATTTGCGAAAGTAATCGCTTTGTCCCACATTTTTTGTTGCAAACGTTCTGCGGCTAACCTATTCCACAACCAGGGATTTTTCGGTTCAATGTCGAGCCCTCTTTCCAGGCTTGCGACGGCGCGACTACTATCACCCGCCGTTGCGTATTTATCAGCATCTTCAAGAAAGGCCAAGGCGACTGGACTGTTTGATTGTTCTGAAATAGATTCTTCGCGACGAATATCTTCGCGATTAACCGCGGGCTCAGGATTAAATTCTGACTGAGACGATTCAAGGATTATTTCATCATTTGTGACTACTCTACTATCGGCTATGACATCTTGATGTTTTGCGACCGGGGCATTTCGATCTTCTACGGGAACGGTTTTGTTTTTTTGTATAAGTGTTGACGAACACGCAGAGAAAAACAAGTTAACGAAGATCAAAATGCCGACGTATAGTGTCTTCGCTTTTATTATCTTTTGTTTCATTTTTTCTTTCAGTCTTAACGCTTTGAGTTCGTTCATTTCTATGCGTATTTATTAGCAGAGGCTCATTTTGACATGTTTCTGAAATCTCAGGTAAATATCCTTCAATAAATGGATAGTCAACCGCACCAAAACAATCATTGGTCACACGCTTCCCATGGTATGTTTTCGCCCATTCAATGCCTTCAGGGCTAATAAAAGACAGAGCTCGTGGCTTCAAAACTTGCATGATATCTATCCAGACTTGTAAAGCACCACTTGATCCTGTTAATTGCGAAGGTTGATTATCATCTCGCCCTAGCCACATCACGCCAAGCACATCATCACCAAAACCTGCAAACCAGCTATCTCGCAAATCATTGGTTGTCCCGGTTTTTCCGGCAAGCGGTAGAAGACCTGGTAATCGTGCAGCAATTGATCTGGCCGTCCCGGAACTTGCCACCTCAGCAAGTAGGTAGCGTGTAATAAATACTGATTTTGACTCCAGTGTTTGTTTTAATTCAAGACCGTAACGCTGCAAAGGTTTCCCCTTTTTATCCAGAACTTCCTTGATGGTTCTTAATGGTACCTGGAATCCGCCACTGGCTAATGTTTGATATATTTGCGTCACTTCAAATGGTGATAAATCCAAAGCCCCTAACAATAGTGAAGGATACTCCGGGATATTTTTTTCGAGTCCTAATGCGTGTAATGTCTTAATAACTTCATTTAATCCAATCTTCATGCCTAGATTAACTGTTGCCAAATTATATGATTTCGCTAATGCCGTATGTAACTCAACATTTCCATGCGTTTTCTTATCATAATTTTCAGGTTCCCAAACCGTACCATCGCGTTGTTTCAAGCTGATTGGTTTGTCTTCTATCAAAGTCTGACTATTATATTGTTCAGCTTGCATTAACGCTGTCAGATATACGGCAGGTTTAACCAGAGAACCAATAGGCCGACTTGCATCCAGGGCGCGATTAAAGTCATTGGAGGCTTTATTTCTGCCTCCAAGCAGAGCAAGAACTTCTCCTGTCTCAACACTGGTGATCACACCGGCAGCCTGTAACGTTCCTGAGGACAATTTTTTTTGTTTCTCAAGATACTCAAGACGTTTTGGTACTGCTTGTTCAACGATGTCCTGATATCGGGTGTTTAGTGTTGTGAAAATTCGTAAGCCTTCATTCCTTAAATCTTCGGCCTTGTAATTTCGTCGTAACTGTCTACGCACAAGATCAAGAAATGCTGGATATTTTGCACCACTCCACGATGGCTTTTCGCTGATACGTAACTGTTTAGCAATCGTTGTTTTAGCTTCTTCGGCAGTTAGGTAACCTTGCTGTTGCATTAAATTTATTGTCAAATCTCGTCTTTTTAAGGCCCTGTCGGGATGATTTCTTGGATTATAAAAAGAAGCCCCTCTCACAAGAGCGACCAATAATGCCAGTTCTTCTGTCTTGAGTTCATTTAAAGGTCTGGAAAAGTAATATTCGGCAGCAGTTCCAAAACCATGAACACCTCTGGCACCGTGTTGTCCCAGATAAATCTCATTGATATAAGCCAGCATTATTTCATCTTTGGAATAATGCTGTTCAAGCAATATAGCCATGACCACTTCATTAATTTTCCTTCGGAATGTCCGTTCCCTTGTCAGAAAATAATTTTTAACCAATTGCTGTGTAAGCGTACTTCCTCCCTGGTTTAACCCACCTGATGTCAAGTTGCTAATTGCGGCACGTAGGATTCCTTTGGGGTCGATACCAACATGTTGGTAATAATTTCGATCCTCAACAGCAATCAAGGCATTTACAAGAAAAGGAGGCACATCATCGTGCGACACCAAAACCCTGTCTTCATTATGTTCGGGATATATTTTTCCAATAAGCTGGGGTTCAAGGCGAAAAACAGCTAACGATTCTGAATTCACTTCATTCGTGATACTTTCAATCCTGTCATTTGAAAAGTTGACATGAATTGTTGTTGATTGGTCCTGCTTATCCCAAAATTCAAAGTCGCGATTAATGAATCTAATTGAACGTTCTTTTTTCAGGTATTGACCAGGGCCATTCAAGGTTGCCACCTTTTGGTAACCCAGTGAACCAAGCACATTGATTAAATCATCTCTATTTATGCTTGCGCCCACGTATAACTCAAGTGATCTGGCATATACTCTGGCAGGAAGTGACCAGCGCTTGCCTTCAAATTCTGATGTCACTCGGTGATCTAACCAAACGATATATGCAATGCTACAAAGTAGTGCGATAACTGATAATTGCAGGATCAAGTATCCATAAGAAAATACAGATCTCCCAGTATCGGATTTCCTTACTTGAGATTTCCTAGAATCTTTCTTTTTTGTCTGTTTACGCTTTTTTTTGCGTGCCATCTAGAAAATACTACTGAATGCGGAGTGAGATTTCATTACTTTCGTGAGTAAAATGTGAAGCTATTCTCCGATATAAAAGAAAAGGCCCCTTTGCAGGGGCCTTTATATTCCAGAGGAGCTTCTTCTTCGAAGCTTAACGTCTCTCACTTGCCAATTTACTGGCCAATTTGCGCCGTTGCTCCTTTCTCGCCTTTATCAGTGCCCTAGCCAAATTTCTACGTTCCTTGTCGCGCTGGGACTGTGTTAATGGCGACTTTCTACCTTCTTGATTTTTTTTTGGCAGCTTTCTTTTTAGCTTTCTTTTTAGCCTTTTTTTTGGCTACTTTCTTCTTGGCCTTTTTCTTAGAAGTTTTCTTTTTAGCCTTTTTCTTGGCTACTTTCTTCTTGGCCTTTTTCTTAGAAGCTTTCTTTTTAGCCTTTTTCTTGGCTACTTTCTTCTTGGCCTTTTTCTTTGCTACTCTTGTCTTCTTCTTTGCTACTCTTGTCTTCTTCTTTGCTACTCTTGTCTTCTTCTTTGCTGCACGTTTTTTCGTCTTCTTTTTTGCTACCATAATTTTAGACTCCCCTAGAATCTTTAATCGATTAAAAAAACAGATACACTATACAAACAAAAAACACAAAGTCATTATAGTTATGTTTTAAATAATTTCTACGTTTTTTAACATTTTTTTTAAATTATTTGTAAATTAATTTTACCCCAAGAACCATTAGAAAATTTATTTTTAAGCGCTAGCCTAATAATCCAAAGATAATTTCGCTTATTTTATTCAATTCACCAGATCCATTTGTTTTGACGTAAACAGGATCGTTCCCTAAACTTTTTTCTTTATTTTTCGAATAATAATCTATCAGTGGTGCTGTTTGTTTATGATAAACATCCAGACGTTTACGAACTGTTTGTTCTGCATCATCATCACGCTGAATTAATGCTTCACCTGTTTCATCATCCAAATTTTCTGACTTTGGTGGATTAAATTTAACATGGTAAACACGTCCAGATGCAGGATGAATTCTTCTGCCACTCATGCGATCAATAATCACATCATCACCTACTTCTAATTCGACAACGAAATCGACATTAATGCCCAGTTTTTTCATGCCTTCTGCTTGCGCGATAGTTCTGGGGAAGCCATCAAGTAAATAGCCTGAAGAACAATCATTATCAGAGATTCTGTCTTTAACTAATTGTAAAATAAGATCATCCGAAACTAATTCTCCCGCGTCCATTACCTTTTTTGCCTCTATCCCAAGTGATGATTTTGCACTAACTGCTGCTCTCAACATATCCCCTGTAGATATCTGTGGAATGCCATATTTTTCACAGATAGCTTTCGCCTGAGTGCCTTTCCCAGCACCTGGTGGTCCAAGTAATATTAATTTCATTAACTTTATATCCTCCCCTATGTATACTTCTCAGTTATTGTGTAAATCTATTATCAATAATAATTTAACTATTAATTAATTATAAAAAACTTACTAAAAATTTTAATGACTAATGAAAATCGAACTGGATAATACTCTAAAACACCCTTATCGTATCAATTCATATGAGCAGGGTTTAATTCAGATTGGCAATGATCGTTTCGTCTCTAGTGTTATCATTACACCCTCAAACATTATTGACAATTGGCAACCTCAAACGTTTGTGGATATTGCATTGCATCATCTCGATCAAATTCTTGAAATGAAACCTGACCTGATTTTATTGGGTACAGGTCGACGTCAACATTTTCCAGATAATGATTTATTTTTAAAGATTGCACAGCTTAATATAGGATTTGAGGTCATGGATACTGGCGCTGCGTGTCGTAGTTATAATGTTCTGCTGCAAGAAGAACGTAATGTTGCTGCAGCGCTACTTATGATTGAATGAATGCTCGTATTAATTTTCCATATACAGTGCATCTAATGAAAATCCTTCTTTCTCAAGTATTTGTCGCAAGCGTTTAATTGCTTCGATCTGAATCTGCCTTACCCGTTCACGGGTCACACCAATTTCGTTACCGACTTCTTCAAGTGTAACAACCTCATGTCCATGTAGCCCAAATCGTCGTTCGACGACGGCGCATTGTTTGTCGGATAACTGCGATAACCATATATCAATATGGGCTTGCACATCACTATTTTGCAGTAATAAAGAAGGATCTGTATTGCTTTCATCCGGGATAATATCAAGTAGTGACGCCCCTGAATCCTTACCAGCAGGACTATCAACTGAAGTAATACGCTCGTTCATCCCCAGCATTTTTTTAACATCATCAATCGGCACATCCAGTAATTTGGCAACATCTTCCGGTGTGGGTTCTCTATCAAGAGTTTGTGATAACTGGCGTGCAGCACGTAAATAAATATTAATCTCTTTGACAATGTGAATCGGTAATCGCACTGTCCGGGTTTGATTCATTAACGCTCTTTCGATGGTTTGTCTGATCCACCAGGTCGCGTAGGTAGAAAAACGAAAACCTCTCTCAGGGTCAAATTTTTCAACACCACGTATTAAGCCAAGGTTGCCTTCTTCTATCAAATCGAGCAAAGCCAAACCTCTGTTCATATAGCGTCTTGCTATCTTGACAACCAGTCTCAAATTACTCTCGATCATGCGTTTGCGGGCTGCTTCATCACCAGCCTGCGCCTTTCTTCCGTAATATACTTCCTCCTCGGCAGTCAATAAGGGCGAGAATCCTATTTCGTTCAAATACATCCGCGTTGCATCAAGATCCTTTTGCGGAATAATGCCCGCGGTAAAATTTTCGAGTTCCTTCTCCGTCTCTTCCTCTAAATCTAAACCCAGACCTTCAGGTAAATTGACGTCAGCGATATCTAACGTTTCTTTTTCATCCTCAATAATGACATTTTCGTCTAACGACTTAACATGAAGCTCTTGTTTCATGTTTTCCTTTTTAGAATCACTATGAGTTTTCATGATATTTTCGCTGAAATTATTAACTTTGCACCCTGGATAATTAATTCCTAGGCAAGTAACTCAGGGGAGCAACTGGATTTCCATTTTTTCTAATTTCAAAATGAAGGAGCACCTGCCCGTTACTATCCTGTCCCATTTCTGCAATTTTCTGTTCACTTGAAACACTATCACCTTCTTTCACGAGCAACACACTGTTGTGTGCGTAAGCACTAAGGAAGGTTTCGTTATGTTTTATGATAATAAGCCTTCCATAACCTAGAAGTCCACTGCCGCTATAGACAACAATCCCCGCTGCAGAAGTTTTAATCGGCTGACCTTTTTTACCAGCAATATCCAGACCTTTTTTTGAGATGGGTAAGTTTGATTTAATCAATTTTCCTGTTGTCGGCCACTGCCAATTTATTTTATTTGCAAATTTAACAGGCGTTGCTGTTTTTGTCGTTTTTTTGACGGCTTCAGGCTGCTTCTTCGCAGTCTTTTCGCTCTCCTTTATTTTATTCGCGGGCTCTATTTTCTTACCAATTGTCTTCTTTGAAAAGGGAGCAATTAATCGAATTGCTTGCCGAGGGTAAATGACATAAGGCTTTTTAATATTATTCCACCGGGCAACTTCTCTGTAATCAAGATCATAATCCCATGATATAGAATAGAGCGTGTCGCCGCTGGAAACGATATGGTGAGATTTCTTTTTATTGACGACGCTGGGTGACGTTGCTCGTGATTTCGTGCTGCCGGTTACTGATTTCGCATCCTGATTCGCACCGCGAGTAGATACAGGAGCAACACTATTTGAACTGCATGATGAATTTAATAAGCTGGCAAGCAGACAAATAAACAACAAAAGAAAACGTCGCTGGTTTTGATAATTCATTATTCTCTGTGATACGGCCTCAACCAACAATACCCTCCAACATGGGCACAAAACTCACCATGTCGAGTTCCTTTTCCTGAAAACCCTCTTCTGTTCTTGTGATCAGTAATAGCTTCTGCTTCCCGGCCGACCCCACCGGGATAACCAGACGACCATTCATGGCTAATTGTTCCAATAATGTTTCCGGTACCCCAATCGGTGCTGCAGAGACAATAATGCCATCGAATGGCGCATATTGTGACCAGCCTGCATTACCATCACCATATTTTCCCCGGACGTTATTACATTTTAATAAGCGTAATTTCCCACGTGCTTTCTTTAGCAAGGCCTCAATACGTTCGATGCTATAAACATGATCGACCAGTTGTGCCAATATTGCAGTCTGGTAACCACACCCAGTGCCGACTTCTAGCACGTTTCTGATGCCACCTTGCTCGAGAAGAACTTCAACCATCCTTGCAACAATATAAGGTTGTGAGATTGTCTGGTTATAGCCAATGGGCAGTGCTGTATTTTCATAAGCCCTGCTGGCCAGCGCTTCATCGACAAATATATGTCTTGGCGTGTTCATGATGGTTGATAGCACGTCTTCAGAAACAATCCCCATATCCCGCAACTTGACAATGAGTCTGGAACGCGTTCTTTGAGATGTCATCCCGATACCTTGCATATCCACATTCATTTCAGTTTTTTCCTGATTTTTGACCAAGCGTCGTGCTTACCCAAGAAGTAACATCTTCTATGACGCTATATTTCGTTAAGTCCACATGCAAGGGGGTTATTGACACGTTGTTATTGTTAATTGCATAAAAATCCGTCCCCGGTCCAGCATCCTGTTCCAATCCCACCGGTCCTACCCAATAGATGGAACGGCCTCTAGGATCTTCAGACTTGATTGCAGGTTCCGATTTATGTCTATTACCAAGACGCGTCACCTCAAACTCTCCAATTTTTTCAAAAGGAATATCGGGGACATTAACATTGAGCAACAATTCAGAGTCAAGAGATAACATGGGTAATGCTGCGATCAGTTGCAGCACAACTCTGACAGCAGTATCAAAATAAACGGGTTCATCATTCACTAATGCCGAACTTGCTAATGAGATCGCCATTGCCGGACAACCTAAAAACCGAGCTTCCATCGCGGCAGCAACCGTTCCCGAATACAACACATCGTCACCAAGATTTGCACCGGCATTAATTCCGCTCAGAACCATATCCGGTTCTTTCTCGAGTAAACCTGTGATGGCTAAATGAACACAGTCTGTCGGTGTGCCATTAACATAGATAAACCCGTTATCCGCCGTGTGCGTATAGATAGGAGCATCAAGTGTTAATGAATTACTGGCACCACTTCGATCTCTATCAGGCGCCACCACAGTAACCTCACCAGAACTTTCAAGTGCTTCAGCGAGAAGTCTTAAGCCAGTTGCTTGATAGCCATCATCATTACTTAATAAATAATGCATGCTTTGGTATTACTTTACGAGTAAAAATTCGAGCAAGGCTTTCTGCGCATGTAATCGATTTCCCGCTTCATCCCAAACTACACTTTGTTTACTCTCGAGAACCTCTGCGGTAACTTCTTCGTTCCTGTGTGCCGGCAAACAATGCATAAATAATGCGTCGTCATTAGCTAATGCCATTAATTCAGCATTCACTTGGAAAGGCGCAAACACTTTGGCGCGTTCCTCAGCTTCTTGTTCCTGTCCCATGCTCGCCCAGACATCCGTAACTACCAGATCAGCAGCTTTAACCGCAGCCCTGGCATCAGAAAAATACTCAACACAATCTGCTGCTGTGTTAACGATATTTTCATCAGGTAAATAACCCTGCGGACAGGCAAACCGTAAATGAAACCCATATAAGCGAGCCGCGTTGATGTAGGAATGGCACATATTATTGCCGTCCCCTAACCAGGCCACCGTTTTACCTTCAATTGAACCTCTATGTTCGTAATAGGTTTGCATATCCGCTAATAATTGACAGGGATGGTAGGTGTCCGACAAGCCATTAATAATCGGCACACTCGCGTATTTTGCCAGACATTCAATTTTTTCCTGTTCGAAGGTGCGGATCATGATGCCATCGACCATTTTCGATAGAACCCGTGCGGTATCTTCGATAGGTTCTCCGCGACCAAGCTGCGTCCCCTCAGGCGACATAACTATTGCATGGCCGCCAAATTGAGCCATACCTGCCTCGAAGGACACGCGCGTCCGCGTTGATGATTTTTCAAATATCATCGCCAACACTTTACCTTGCAAAGGCTGATAGAGCTCTCCCTTTTGCAATGCAGACTTGATTTCTATGCTTCGTTCAATCAGAACGAGTAATTCCTGTGTACTCAGATCTGACAGCGTAAGAAAATGTCGTAGGCTCATACCCTACTCCTGTTTTAAAAATTTTTTCACAAGACGGATCACCTTTTCAACAATTTGTTGTGCGATATCAGCATCAATAATCAGTGGTGGTAATAAACGTATGACATTACCCGAGGTGACATTAATCAAAAGGTGCTCTTCCAGTGCCATAGAGACTAGTCGAGCACACTCTCTATCTAATTCAATCCCAAGCATCAATCCTTTGCCCCTGACTGATTTTACGCCTTTAATTTCGCTGAGCCCGTTCTTAAAGGAATTCAACATTTCAACACCAAGCTTTTTTGCATTAGCCTGTAGATTTTGTTTTGTTAAAACATCTATTACTGCCAAACCTGCCCGTGATGCCAGTGGATTTCCACCAAATGTCGAGCCATGACTTCCCGGCTGAATCAATTCTGCCGCGAGACCTTTCGCAAGACAGGCACCGATAGGCACACCATTTCCCAATGCCTTTGCCAATGTCATCACATCTGGTATTATTTTTTCATGTTGGAATGCAAACCATTCTCCCGTCCGACACATGCCTGTTTGAATTTCATCTAGCATCAACAACCAATTATTTTGATTGCAAATCTCTCGAACATCCTTCAAATAACCTGCATCGGGAATCACAACTCCACCTTCTCCCTGTATAGGCTCCAACATAACCGCGACAACATTCGTGTCTGCAATACGATTTAATGCTTCTGTATTGTTATAGGGCACATGACTAAATTTTTCGACCAGCGGTTCGAATCCTTTTTGCACCTTTGGATTTCCTGTGGCACTGAGGGTTGCCATAGTGCGGCCATGAAAGCTTCCGTTTGCGGTGACCACCACCGGAGAATCAATCCCCTGTTGATGCCCATAAAGACGTGCAATTTTAATTGCCGCTTCGTTGGCCTCCGCACCGGAATTTGCAAAAAATACTTTTTCCATTCCCGCAAGTGATGTCAGTCGCGCAGCAAGTTCTTCCTGTAAGGGAATATTATATAGATTTGAGGTATGTAATAACTTACCTGCTTGATCTGCGATCGCCTGTGTGACATCGGGATGCGCATGACCTAGCCCACACACCGCAATGCCACTCAAGGCATCGAGGTATTGCTGTCCATTTTGATCGGTCAGCCATACACCTTCGCCTTGTTCAAATGCGACAGGTAATTGTTGATAACTAGACATTAAATGCTCACTCAAAATATTTACTCAGTTCTATTACGTTTATTTATTAATTATTTTGCTTACTTAAATATTTGTTCATTAATTAATGAAATTGATAGACCTTAAACGACAAACCCGGCCAGTCGGGCCGGGTTTTCCCTAAATGGGACAGCAATTGCAAAAACTACCTTTTGACGGCTAGAAGGGTAGTCCGTGACCTTGTCCTACCATACACATAATCATCGGTATGGAGAGGAATGTATTAGTCCTTGACGCCATTAACGCGACTACCTTGCCTTTAGCAATTTCATCAGCGCTGGCTTCAACCATACCTAATATTTTCTTCTGGTTTGGCCAGATTAATACCCAAACATTAAACAACATGATGGTACCCAACCATGCACCAATACCAATAATTTGGCCGTCACCTGATAGGGCAAAGGCATTTTTTAAACCGATGCCCATAATCTCCAGCGCCGCAGCACCAGTTAACCAGGTCAATAAAGCACCCCACCTGAACCACCACAGTGCGCGTGGCGCAACATATTTATTAATCGCAGCAGGCCCAGGCCCACCTTCATCAGCTAGTGCGGCACCCACAGCTGGCACCTGAACAAAATTGAAATAATAGAGTAAACCGATCCAGATGATGCCAAAAAAGACATGTAACCAGACAACCAGAGACCATACATTCAATCCCTCGCCCCCTACCGCAAACAAAATCACGACCGCAGTTACAAAACCAAGTATTATCGTGCCATTAACTGACTTGAGTGGATTCATTTAAATTCTCCATGTAGATTGAAAAGCTTGTGACCAGTAAAGGATTCTATTGATAATTATACGTCGGTCGTCGGTCGCTTACACCCCTTATTCAGCAAAATACACTAGAATGTGTCTTTATCTAGACGAAATAGAGATGACAGAGGAAGTCCAGATATTTAACAGGTATAATAGTTTTCAGCGATTAACATTAAATTTATTAAAGAGGTTGTTAAAAATGGATGTACAAGAAAGAATTAAATCCGTAGTAGAAGAAAACGATGTCATCATTTTCATGAAAGGTTCACCAGAAGCACCACAGTGCGGTTTTTCTATGCGCACAACAGAAGCATTAAAAGCATGTAACGCTGAATTTGCCTATGTTGACATACTCGCCGAGCCAGAAGTACGTTCCAACCTGCCTCAATTTTCCAATTGGCCTACATTTCCACAGGTATTTGTGAAAGGCGAATTTATCGGCGGCTGTGATATCGTTATGGAGATGTTCCAGAAAGGTGAACTACAAAAGGTGATTGATGCGGCTTCTGCAAGCTGATTGTTAATTTAACCTGATTTTGATGTGTGGGATGGTCAGTCAGAATCTGATCATTCCACATTTTTACATTTCTTCCAGTTTTTTCCAGAGACAATTCCCATTACTTTCCCTATCAACAGTCTCAAGTTTACTGTGATGAGCTTCTAATTCTTCACTAGTCGGTTCAATAATGCGTAAGCGAGGTCGATTTGAATCAACTTTCCTGACTTCACGCACATTGTGCCCGGCGCCTGAGACATCATCGGTTAACAAAAGATCTGTTTGTCCGCCCGTCATCACCAGATAGACATCCAGGAGAATTTGCGCATCTAGTAACGCGCCATGCAGATCACGTTGTGAATTGTCTATTTCATATCTTTTACAAAGCGCATCCAGACTATTCTTTTGACCGGGATGCATTTCTCTCGCCATCACCAGGGTATCGATAACTTTGCAATAATCTTCAACTTTACCCCACTGTTTACCTAACTTTTTGAGCTCCGCATTGATAAAGCCCACATCGAAAGGAGCGTTATGGATAATGAGCTCGCTGTCTCTGATGAAATCAATGAATTCCTGAGCAACCTTGGAAAATACCGGTTTGTCAGCAAGAAATTCATTACTAATCCCATGTACATCATAAGCACCATCTTCAATTTCACGCTCGGGATTCAGGTATTGTTGATACTGTCGGTGGGTATTACGTCGATTATTTAATTCAACGCAACCAATCTCAATGATACGATGACCTTGCTTTGGTTCTAAACCCGTTGTTTCAGTATCAAGTACAATTTGGCGCATTTTTAAAAACATCCCTTCATTTTTGTAATAACAATTCATCCAGCCCTTGATTAGCAAGCGCATCCACCAATTCATTTTCACGATGACCACTATGACCTTTTACCCATTGCCAGTTAATATCATGTTGTTGACTGACAGCATCCAGTCGTCGCCACAGATCTTCATTTTTGACAGGCTTTTTGGCCGCTGTTTTCCAACCTCTTTTCTTCCAGTTATCAATCCAGTCTGTAATACCATGCATCACATACTTTGAGTCGGTCGTTAAACTAACACGACTAGGTTCCTGCAGTGATTCCAGACTGATAATTGCTGCCATCAATTCCATTCTGTTATTGGTGGTTTCAATCTCACCACCACATAGTGTTTTTTCCTTTCCTTGATACCGTAGCATCACTCCCCATCCCCCTGGGCCAGGATTACCACGGCAAGCACCGTCAGTGAAAATCTCTATCTGTTCTTTCATCCTACAGATACCTTATTTGTATTCTGCCATAATCATTTATTTGTTTGGTATGGGATATTATGGGGAGTCATCCCCATTACCATTATTACTTTTTTGCTTGGCATGGATCATGTTTGTTCCCGCAACCCCAGAGGCAATCATCTGCCGCCTGGCTCGCCATTGCAGTTTGATAGGAGTCAAAGGAACGACACGTTTTTTGGCCACCAACAGATAGACACCTCCCAACCATGGCCAACAATAGCGGCCTAACTGCTCCATGAACTCAAGTTTTTGTAGTAATTTAAAATTGCGAAATGGGGGCCTAAAATAAAAACGCTCTAGCTTGACGACTTCAAAATCCAGTAACTTTAACCAATCCTTAATTCTCGTTAGTCCAATATAATGACCCTGCCAAGGTGGCATCTCACGCCAAGCCAAAAGCAGCCGCCAAAAGCCCCAAAGACTCCATGGATTGAAACCTAATATTACAACATGACCTTCGCCGATAAGCACTCTTTCTGTTTCCCTCAGTACCTGATGAGGATTAAGTTCAAACTCGAGCACATGAGGTAACACGATCACATCAATACTATATGCAGCAACGGGGAGGTTGTTACAGTCGCAGCAGAAACCAGAGTTTTGTTTCGATTGTTCGCCAGGTATCAACCCGGCTATCATTTTGTGAGAAATCTTGCTGCCATCAAGAAAATTTCTACCACCAATATTTCCAATTTGCAGGATATGGTAGCCAAAAAGGGCATATAACTGCTGAGCTATTTTTTTTATCTCATCTTCTAGCAATAAACTGCCTTGCTCACTCGAAAACCAATCCTGCAACTGTTGCCTGATGAGAAGATTTTTCTTGTTGGTTATTTCATCACTCATAATCAAGAGTTCATTCACTACGATCCTATAAAAACATCAGATTACGCTCAAATCCTGGCATAGGCTCTTCTGGCCCAGTTCCTTCTGAGATGGAATTTCATGCCCTGCCACTCATTGCCGTTAATGATAAAGAGCTTAACACAATGAAAAACACCACTGACAGGGATGTTTACACTTGACCAATCCGCCACCTACCCCTAGCATTACGCAATGCAAAAATCACTCGCTTTGATATTTATCCTTCAATTCTTTTTCCTAAGTGCATGTAGCATCTCCCCACCAAGTGATGAGGTCAATATTACCCACCAATCTTCGATAAGTATCAAGTCAGAAACTCAGGATTCAAATGTTGACGCTATTTCAGAAATGTCACAACAAACTTTCACTATCTCTGAAGAAAATGAGCAACAAGTAGCTCAAAAAGCAGATATTTGGAAACGCATTGGATCCGGATTAAAACTCAAAAGAAATATTGCCGAGAAAACGACCGCAAGTAAACTTGCCTGGTTCGCTAAAAACCAGGCCTATCTTGACCGTGTGTCTGAACGTGCTTCGCCTTACCTCTATTATATTGTTGAAGAACTTGAAAAACGGGATATGCCTCTGGATCTTGCGCTCTTACCTATTGTTGAAAGCGCATTCAACCCGTTTGCCTATTCTTCCAGCAGTGCTTCCGGAATATGGCAATTTATCCCCGGTACGGGCAAACATTATGGACTGAAGCAGAACTGGTGGTATGACGGCCGTAGAGATATTGTCGCTGCAACAGATGCGGCTATGAATTACCTGGAGAAACTACATAAGGAATTCAATGGCGATTGGCTGCTAGCTCTTGCAGCATACAACTCCGGTGAAGGCTATGTTGGCAGAGCCATCAAAAAGAATAAGAAAACAGGCAAACCAATTGATTTTTTCTCATTAAAATTACCGAGAGAGACACGTGGTTACGTTCCAAGTTTACTTGCCGTGGCTGAAATCATTGCCAACCCAGAGAAATATAATATTGCGATAAAGCCCATAGAAAATAACCAATATTTCAGACAAATAGATGTTGGCAGTCAGATTGATCTTGCAACGGCAGCAGAACTTTCCGAGTTATCAATCGAAGAACTCTATACATTAAATCCGGGATTTAATCGATGGGCTACTGATCCTGAAGGTCCGCACCGTTTATTAATCCCCGTAGATAAAGCTGCTACATTCGAGAATAAACTTGCCTCACTTTCATCTGATGATCGCATTAAGTGGCAGCAACATAAGATACAAAAAGGTGAGTCTCTAGGCTATATTGCAACACGCTATAGAACTGATGTTTCAACACTGAAGCAGATCAATCGCATTCAGGGAAATACTATTCGTGCCGGGCACTCACTTTTAATTCCAACCGCGCAAAAACCGTTAAAACATTACAGCCTTAGTCTGGATTCTCGACGTTATAATGGACTGAAACCTATTGGTAACGGTCAACACTATCTCTATACCATCAAGCGTGGGGACAATTTATGGGATATTGGACGAGATTATGGCATCAGCGTCAAACAACTCTGTGCCTGGAATAGCATCGCTAGCAATTCAATCTTACGACCAGGTAAAAAATTGGAAATTTGGGTTGAGGAAGAAACAGACAAAACCGCAAAAATGTTACCGGTGGTTTCCAATAGCACCAGTATAGGAAATTCACAGCGTATTAGTTACCGAGTGCTAGAAGGTGATTCACTGTGGCTGATATCCCAACGATTTGATGTCTCAGTCAATCAAATCAAAAAATGGAACAATCTCGCCCAAAAGCGCTATATCAAACCAGGACAGGTATTAGATATCTATACAGGCGTCCCTCCCAAAGACGCGTAAGGTTTTCAATTCCAGGATGCCATACCCAAATTATTTGGAAATTAGTGTAAGTTAACGTCCTATGATTAAATTCTTCAAATTCCTGCTGCGTTGTCTTCTCAAACTTTTGTATCGCGTTGAGGTCAACGGACTGGAACACTATCAGGCAGCGGGGGATCGCGTTTTGATTGTTGCCAATCATACATCGCTGCTTGATGGCATCCTGCTTTATGCCTGGTTACCAGATACGCCGACTTTCGCAATTAATACGCGTATTGCTGACAGAAAATCATTCAAACTCTTTCTGAAGTTTGTTGATCTATTCGTCATGGATCCCACTAATCCATTATCAGTAAAGTCTATGGTGAAATTTCTTTCTCAAAATAAAAAAGCCGTTATTTTTCCTGAAGGCAGAATAACAACCACGGGTTCCTTGATGAAAATATATGCGGGTCCGGGTCTAATTGCAGATAAATCCGGTGCGACTGTATTACCTATTGCCATCGATGGTGCGATATTTTCTCCATTTTCATATTTACAGAAACAAGAGTGTATCGTTTGGTTTCCACAGATTACGCTGACCATCCTCCCTCCTGAGAAATTTGATATCGACGAAAACATACATGGGCATGACCGCCGGAAACATGCCGCAACCATGATGCAGGACATAATGTATTTGCTGACTTACAGCTCTTTTAATCATCGCACAACTATTTTCGCCGCAATGTTAAGCGCTGCTAATCGTTATGGGAAAAATACATTGATCGCTGAAGATATCAACCGCGAACCTGTTTCTTATAAGCAACTCATCACTAAAGCAATGATAGTTGGCGGTATCATACGTCAGGAAACCGAAGCCAATGAACATCTCGGTATCATGATGCCAAATGTCATCGGAACCTTAGTCACTTTCCTTGCAATTCAGTATTCTACCCGTGTACCAGCAATGATTAATTTTACCTCTGGGACGCAGGCCGTCATTCGCGCTTGTAATACAGGCAAGATTAAAACCATCTATACCTCAAGAAAATTTATTCAGAAGGCCAACCTAGAAGAACTGGCGACTGCACTTGAAGATGAAGTTAGGTTAGTCTATCTGGAAGATTTAAGTAAACGAATTTCAGTTTTTAATAAATTAGCCGGATTAATCAGAAGCTTCTATCCGCAAGCACATTACCGTAGGCTAGCGAAAAATATTTCTCCTGACGATCCTGCAGTTATCCTCTTCACCTCTGGTTCTGAGGGTTCGCCCAAAGGCGTTGTTCTCTCACATAGCAATGCCCTTTCAAACTATGCACAGGTCAGTTGTCATATCGATTTCAGGCCTCAGGACTTAATTTTTTCATGCCTGCCCTTGTTTCATACATTCGGCCTCAACGCCGGCTTCCTGATGCCGCTATTTGGCGGCAGTAAAGTATTTTTATACCCAACGCCATTACATTACCGAATCATCCCCGAATTAGTCTATGAACTGGAAGCCACGATTTTGTTTGGCTCAAACACCTTTTTTAAAGGTTATGCACGCCACGCTCACCCCTATGATTTTCATACCCTTCGCTACACGGTCGCCGGGGCTGAAAAACTACGTGAGGAAACACAGCGAACCTGGATGGAAAAGTTTGGTATTCGTATCTATCAAGGTTATGGTGTGACTGAAACCAGCCCTGTGATTTCCGTGAATACTCCGATGGAAAATAAACTCGGTGCTGTAGGCCGTCCTGTCTCAAAAATGGAATATTATCTGGAACCAGTAGAAGGTATTGAAGAAGGCGGTAGACTTTTTGTTAAAGGGCCAAATGTGATGTTAGGTTATCTACTCCCAGATGGTGATGGCGAAGTACAAGCATCAGCCTCTGACCGTGGCCCGGGATGGTATGACACAGGAGATATCGTCAAGGTCGATGAAGATGGCTATTTTTATATTCTTGGCCGCGCAAAACGTTTCGCTAAAATAGCCGGGGAAATGGTATCACTAACTGCGGTAGAGGAATTAGCCACACAGACCTGGCCAGGATTTAGTCACGCTGCCGTTAGCCTGCAAGATGACAAGAAAGGTGAAAAAATTATCCTGATAACGGATAACAAAAATGCCTTGAGAAAACATTTCCAGGATCAATTAAGAAAAGATAAACACGGTGAACTTTATTTACCAAAAAAAGTACTATTAGCCGAAGAGTTGCCGGTTTTAGGCACAGGGAAAACGGATTATGTCACGCTCACGCAGATGGCACAGGAAGCAGAAGATGAAGGAAATAGTTGGATCAAGAAATTAGCGACGTTCGTGAAGCAGGTTGGACACCATCATGAGAACAAGACTCGTGGCAGTAGTGGCGTAGATACACCCTCTGATACAGATAATGACGACACTACGCTGTTACCTACAGATGAATTGGTTGAAGATGAGCACATCACGATCCGCGATGACATGAACAAAAAATCTGAGCAAGAAACTGATGAAAATAATTAATTTAGACAATTGGAGAAGTTTGCATGGAGCGACTTAAAGCTCATATCCGCAACATTCCAGACTTCCCAAAACCTGGAATACAGTTCAAAGATATCACTCCACTAACAAAAGACCCGGCAATGATGCGTCTGGCCGTCAATCAACTCATACATCCTTTTTTAGGTGATGAAATTACTGCCGTTGCCGGTATGGAAGCCAGAGGTTTTATCTTTGGCAGTCTTGCCGCATGGGTTCTGGGCGTTAGTTTTGTACCCTTACGAAAACCGGGGAAATTACCTCATGATATTGAAAGTTTATCGTACGACCTTGAATATGGTTCTGCTTCCTTAGAAATACACCGAGATGCCCTGAATAGTAATGACAAAGTATTATTAGTTGATGATCTAATAGCAACAGGTGGAACCGCAGTTGCCAGTTGCCAGCTGATTGAAAAATTAGGTGCTGAGATCTCTGCGTGCGCTTTTGTCGTTGAACTTGATGATTTAAATGGCAGAGGACTATTATCTAAGTATCGGGTGCATTCTTTAGTTCATTATTAACTTTGATTCATCATTAATTCTTCTACATAGACCATCAGCATAGAGGGTATAAAAAATGAAGATAGTCAGCTACATTTTGGTTTTACTCGTAGCAATCCTACATATTTATTTCCTCATACTGGAAATGTTCCTGTGGAATCACCCCATTGGCTATAAAATCTTTGCAACGACTCCGGAATTTGCCACTGCCAGTACCGTATTAGCTATGAATCAAGGGCTCTACAATGGCTTTCTGGCTGCGGGGCTTATCTTTGGCCTGATGAAAAAGAATTTTACCTTCAAAGTGTTTTTCTTGAGTTGCATCATCGTCGCAGGGGTTTTCGGTGCGCTAACAGTCAAGGTTGGTATTCTGTTTGTACAGGCTGTGCCAGCACTATTGGCATTGATCTTTGTTTTGCTGGCAAAAAAATATCAAAGCAATTGAATTGATTTAAATCAGGCCGCCATTGATATTGATTATCTGTCCAGTAATATATGAAGCTTCATCTGATGCAAGATAAAGCGCCGCATTTGCCACATCTTGAGGTTGTCCAAAACGTCTCAACGGAATTTCGCTAATACGTTCCTGATAGTAAGTCGTTTGCATAATCTCGTCCGCAAATGCTGTTTCAATCCAGCCTGGCGCGACGAGATTGACACGGATATCAGGTGCCACGGTTTTTGCCAAAGACTGACTAAAGCCACGTACGCCAGCTTTAACTGCGGCAAACATTTGCGGATTTCTGCCCCGAAATCCATGAATGGCCAAATCCCATGTCATATTGATAATGCTGCCTTGGCCTGCTTGTTCCATGACAGGGAGAATGCCCCAACAGCAATTAATGGTGCCTTTCAAGTCGACATCAATCAGCGATTGTAATTTTTCCGGCTCACTTAGCTCTGCGCCTTTACCTGTCAAAATATCTGCGCCAGCATTATTCACCCAGATATCAATCTGTCCTAATTCAGAGATTGCTTCATCAATGAGAAATGCCACATCTTTCGGGTTTGAGACATTCGCTCTGATGGCCACCGCTTTACCACCAGCACCTTTGATTTGCTTGACGATATATTCTGCTTTTTCCTTAGAGCTGTTGTAATTGACAACGACATGCGCGCCCTCACGGGCAAAAGTTGTCGCGATCGATTCACCAATACCACTACTGGCACCCGTAACAACGACTGTTTTATGTTCAAGGCGTGACATTTATTAGATAATCTCCAGTAATAATCTCTCTTACTGGCTTATATTAACCATTTATATAAAATTCTGATATGGCTTCTGTCTCTGTAGTAATCCCCACATTCAACCGTGTAACTTTACTCGAACGCGCATTGAACTCCGTGTTAGCGCAAACACTGCCTGCAGATGAAGTCATTATAGTCGATGATGGATCCACTGATAATACGGTATCCATAGTGCAATCTCTTTATTCAAAAAATGAGCTTTCCAGAGTTAATTTTATCGAACAAGAGAATCTGGGAGTGAGTGCGGCACGTAATGCCGGGATCGATGCTGCCAAACATGAATGGATTGCCCTACTGGATTCCGATGATGTCTGGCATAACAACAAACTTGAAAAACAAATACAGGCTTTAAAGAATTCACCGGAGTATCTTATTTGCCATAGTGATGAAGTCTGGATTCGTCATGGACGCCGAGTCAATCAAATGAATAAACACCAGAAATTGGGTGGGCACATATTTCAGCACTGCTTACCCATGTGTGCCATCTCCCCCTCTGCGGTATTGATTCATCGCTTAATATTTGACGAGATCGGTTTATTTGATGAAACCTTGCCCGCCTGCGAGGATTATGATCTCTGGCTACGTCTCTGTTCGCGTTATCCTCTGCTATATATTGATGAAGCATTGATCACAAAGCATGGCGGCCACGAGGATCAACTATCGCATAAACACTGGGGCATGGATCGTTTCAGAATTCAGGCGCTAAATAAAATAATTTCAGAAGCCAAACTAAATGACAATGATCGTGATGCTGCGATTAAAATGATGCGATACAAAATCAACATTTATCTGGTCGGTGCAGAGAAGCACGGTAATACTGAACACGTTGATGACTTTAAACAGTTGTTGGAAAAATACGCACAGGAGATGGACGCTATATCATGAGTGAAGCTTCGATCAATAAAACTCTTGAACAAATCGTTAATTTTTATCAGATTGATGAAAATATCGCGACATCAGGTCAGCCAGTGACTGAACAGTTTCAAGCCATTAGCGCCAAAGGCTTTGAAGTCATAATTAACCTTGCCTTAAGTGATTCACCAAATGCGATCGAAGACGAAAATAAAATAATCAAGAGTCTCAATATGACCTATGTACATATCCCGGTTGATTTCAAATCACCTGCCCTTGAAGACCTGGAACTCTTCTTCAAGCGCATGGAAAAAAACCACGATAAAAAAATATTTATCCATTGTGCTATGAATTGGCGTGTATCGGCTTTTATGTTTCTCTATCACACAATAAAGTGTCATATGCCTATAGCCGATGCTCACAAACACCTTGATGCCGTCTGGCAACCCGAACCTGTATGGCAAGATTTTATCGAACATGCCTTAAACACCTATGATAGTCATCCCTAACAAATCAAACCGAACAGAATAAATATGGTTCATTTCATTTGCGCACTGAAATGCGAAGCAAAATCACTGATAGCACATTATCGATTAAAAAAATGTGCCGAGTCCGAGTCCTTCCCTTTGTTTATCAGTCAGAATACGCAAACCTCTCTGACGATTTCGGGCATTGGTAACATCAATACCGCTGCGGCAACCGCATTTACCCACGCTTTCCTACAAACCGGCAAATCGGACATTTGGCTGAATATTGGTATTGCTGGTCATATAGACTTGGACATAGGTGAAATCACCTTAGCACATAAAATCATCGATCAAAGCAATCAACACACATGGTATCCACAAATACTATTTTCACCTCCTTGTCTGTCTATGGAAATATTAAGCAGTGATAAACCAGTGACAGATTACGACAGTTCCGTGCCTTTAGAACCCGTATTTGAAATGGAAGCGGCGGGCTTCTATGCGACAGCCTGTCGTTTTGCGACAAGTGAATTGATTCATGTCATTAAAATCATATCGGATAATCAACAACATCCTGTAGATAAGATATCAGAATCATTTGTTGATAATTTGGTAAAAAATAAATTATCAAACATTGAGCAGATATTAGAATCACTATGCCTATTGGCGAATGATCTCGAGAGCTCGAATGAAACGCCAAATTATTACGATCAAATTATTGAACAATGGCGATTCACACATGCTGAACGAAATATGTTGAAAACATGCCTGGATCGATGGCACGTTTTATGTCCAGATGAAAACCCAATGGAAGAGCTTGAGGGAACCTCACGCAGCAAAGACGTCATTCATCAAATCACGGATAAACTTGATCAAGTTACAATCTGCTTCTAACGAAACTTAAGCATTCATATGATAGAAACCATCTATATCGAAGAACAAATTGCAAACCACCCCAGAACACTGGAAATACTGGCTCGTTTCCCTGAAGCTACGCGGATCCATTGTGAGCGATATGGTGAAATTTTTAATCGCAAGGCACAAAGTTTCAGATTACAAAAGAAGCGACCCGCATTAATCCTCGCAAAGAAACATAAAGGCTTTGTACTTCCCACGCCAGAAGCCTATGGCATTGGGGCACAACAGAATTATTATTTTTCACACATGATGAATTGCCTGTATGACTGTCGATATTGTTTTTTGCAAGGCATGTATCAATCTGCTCATTATGTCTTATTTGTGAATTACGAAGATTTCGCCAAAGAGATTGAAGCTAAAATTCAAGAAACAGAAGAGGAAATACATTTCTTCTCAGGGTACGACTGCGATAGTCTGGCGCTGGAACCTGTGACAAAATTTCTTGATTATTTTCTACCCGTTTTCAGAAAGAACCCCCATGCCCTGCTGGAAATCAGAACCAAAAGCACACAAATCCGTACTCTTTTAAATACCGAGCCATTTGATAATTGCGTACTTGCCTGGAGTTTCACACCGACCGAGATAGCCGCTGCACTTGAGCATAAAACACCTTCCGTAGAACGAAGGATTGATGCAATTACAAAATTACAGGAAAAAGGTTGGCGTATAGGCTTGCGTTTTGACCCCTTGATTTATTCAAGTGAATACAAATCTCAATATCAAAAATTATTTACCGATACTTTACATTTATGTGATCCGGAATTATTACACTCAGTCAGCTTGGGCAGTTTCCGTTTGCCTAAAGGATTCTTCAAATCATTAAAAAATATGTATCCCTCTGAGAAATTATTTGCCTCGCCGCTGGAAGAAGAAGATGGAATGTTCAGTTATAAGACACAAATACGATCAGAAATGTTGAATTTTTGTAGCAAAGAAATACTCAATCACATCTCTGAAGAAAAATTCTTTCCTTGCCAAGATGTTCTCTAATCAGAATTACTTATATATTACATTTACGTTATACCTGCTACTTATGTTGGGGATAGGTGTTTTTGCATGGACAAAAACAAACACTTTATCCGATTACATCCTTGGTGGCAGAAAGTTAGGCTCTTGTACCACCGCCCTAAGTGCTGGATCTTCAGATATGAGTGCGTGGCTACTACTTGGCCTCCCCGGCTATGCTTATGTCGCAGGTTTTGAAGCTATATGGATTGCTGTTGGTCTTTTTATGGGCACAAGCTTAAACTGGTTTTTTGTTGCTCCAAAATTGCGGCAAAAAAGTGAAGCGATGGGGAATGCACTCACCATTCCTGAATTTCTTGAAAATAGATTTCAGGATAAGACCCACACCATAAGAACCATTTCAGCTTTATTAATTTTGTTTTTCTTCATTTTTTATACCAGCTCTGGTTTGGTCGCGGGCGGTAAATTATTCGAATCTATATTTAATCTGCCATACAATTGGGCAGTAATTGCAGGTACCGTTGCTATCCTGCTTTATACAACCCTAGGAGGGTTCCTGGCAGTATCGTGGACTGATTTATTTCAAGGATTGTTAATGTCTTTGGCGCTCGTGATCACAGCGATAGTTGCTTTGGATCTTGCTGGCGGATGGCAATCGACACTTAGCGCCATGACAAGTCAAAACATTGCACTGACCGACCTATTTATTAGTTTAAATAATCAAACACTCAATAGTATTGGCATCATGTCTTTATTAGGTTGAGGACTGGGCTATTTTGGCCAACCTCATATATTGGTGAGATTTATGGCGATTCGTTCTCATACAATGATCCCGATTGCACGAAACATTGCACTAGTCTGGACACTGTTCAGCTTAATAGCCGCATTGATTATTGGATTTTGTGGTATCTCACTTTCAGAAATAAAACTCGTGGGGTCAGACAGTGAGAAAGTGTTTATAGAACTTGTTCAGTTATTATTTCATCCAATTCCAGCAGGGATTTGTCTTGCGGCCATACTCGCCGCCATCATGAGTAGTGCCGATTCACAGCTACTGGTCGCTTCAACGGCCTTTACTGAAGATTTATACCAAACTATTTTTAAAAGAGAGGCATCTCAAGCCAACTTAATCCTGATTGGACGCATCATGGTGGTGTTCATTGCTCTGATGGCTTGTTTCATGGCATTAAATCAGAAGGAAACTGTCCTGAGTCTGGTCGCCTATGCGTGGGCAGGATTTGGTGCTGCATTCGGTCCTGTCTTGCTGCTTTCACTGTCCTGGGAAAAATTAACGCTCAAGGCGGCTGTCAGTGGCATCATTACAGGTGCAGTAACAGTCATCGTCTGGCATCAGATTGATGGGGGCATCTTTGCACTTTACGAGCTTGTTCCTGCATTCTTTCTCGCAACACTCGTATGTTTGACCATAAGTTATACAGACATCAACTACGTTAATCATGGCGACTCTTAAAACATAGATACAGTCATTGTTTTACCATTATCCTTGGAGAAACATTCGAATTTCGCGTACTTTAGAATGATCTTCGTCTACTAATGCCCCAAGATGATCGCCCGGCGTCGAAAGAAATTTCAAGTTGTTCGCCTCCGCGAATATCCGCATAGGCTCGTGATAGGCATCTTCGATTCCATTCCATAGCAAAACAGGTACATCTAGGTCACAAACTGCATCTTCAGCTCCTTCCAGGTCATCTAACGCTTCAAAACAAGCTTCTAATGCGGGTTCTATCTCTGGCGTTACCCATGCTAATAATTCTGGTGCCAAAAACATCGCCATTTCACTAAGAAATTCAAATGAGACGGAGTCGATATTTAACGAACGAGCCAATGTGTCAACGCCATTGGCACAATCCCAACCAGCAATAGACAGCGATGCCAATCGTTCCGGATAATATTTAGCCATACCAACCGCGATCCAACCGCCCATGGAATAGCCTAAAACATGGGCTGTGTCATGCCCGAGTGTATCAATCACGGCAACGATATCACCTGCTCGTTGCGATTGATGATAACTTTCCCCACTGGTCGGTTTATCACTTTCCCCATGTCCAAGCGAGTCCACACAGGCTACGGTGAATGAATCGGCAAGTGATTCAACATAGCCTGCCTGCTTCCAGTCTCCCGCATTACAAAAAAGTCCATGCTGGAGAATTAATAATGGACCTGCACCTTCTACAGTATAGTGAATTTGATGATTTCGATTTGATACATATGGCATTAAAATTATTCCCTGAATATTATTCTTGCCATTACACTTTGGAAATGACTTCTTCTTTTTAAATCACTATGGAAAAATCACCCTTGCATATGTTTATCCAATAGAGCAACTTTATACTAAACAGAAAACATCGTTAAACATGTGCCTTACTCGATGGGTTGTATTTCTATAGTCATCCATGAATGATTCTGCGGCATCCTGATAATTATCATCCAAATATTCCATTGAACGAACAAGCCCCTCAATTTTATTTATGTCGTTTGAAAAAGTGCTGATTGATTTCATATCAAATACTCGTAGATGACCTTCTATAACTTTCAAGTAATCATATGCATTTAATAGAAACTCACAGGTTTCTTTATTAATTTTTCCTGCTTCAGATAATTTCTTCAATGCTTGACGTGTGCTTGTTGTACGTAGCGTTTTATCTTCACAACCATGCAGCAACTGTAAGTAATGCGTGAGGAAATCAATGTCCATAATGCCACCTTTACCTCGTTTTACATCATATTTTCCTTTTTGACTACCCAGCTCATCGACGACCAGTTTTCGCATGTCGGCAATCTCTGACCTTAATGTGCTGCCATCAAATTCTCGAAAAACGGAAGAATCGATTTGAGCTAGCGCCTGACTTGCAATATTTCCACTATCAACCACAGCACGACAACGTGTCATCATTTGACGTTCCCAAACTTCGCGCTCGCCTTTATGATAATCAACAAAGGAACTTTCTGCCGTAACCAACACACCTGAATTACCGTGCGGCCGCAGACGCATGTCTATCTCATAGAGTAATCCGGCAGGCGACAATAATCCTATGTTGCGCATTAATTTACGAACAAAAGATGAAATTTTATAAGCTGATTCCTGGGATTCTCCAGGATAAAGAAATATCAGATCTAGATCTGACCCAAAATTCATTTCATAGCCAGCCATCCTGCCCATCGCAAGAATGGCAATACTATCTTTCACATCAACATCATCTCCCGCCAAAATTTGAATTGCACAAAATAATGTGGCCTCTGCAAGATTGCTAAGTGCGCACTCAACCTCTTCTTGCGTACTTATCTTCGCTATTTGTGCTAACAGAATTGTTAACATGACTTCATTTTTCGCTATTTTGAGCGCTTCTAACTGTGTTTCAGGATCATCTCCTGCAGACACCACTAGGAATTCATCAATTAATGATGCTGAAGTAAACTCCAATGAACGAGGATCATCAAAGATACCGGCTATTTTAGGTCCTCGAAAGAATACGAATCGAGTGAAGTACCAACTTGCCCCAAAGAGTGTTGCCAATAACTCCAGATTTTCTGGACATCGTTGCCAATTATTTTTTTCACTCAAGGACAACCATCGATCCATACTGGAATGAGCTACATCCTTGTGCCATGCCTTTGCCAAAGCTATTTGCAAGCCATCAGTCATCGTCATTATATTTCTTGTCCTTTTAACAAAATTTTATCAAAACATTCTCTGGCAACATTTCGTTGCAAGTATAAATATTGATCAAATTTTTCTAAAGTTACTCCATTATCAATATCCGCAAACCCCAGTGATCTCGCAATAACGAGTCTTTTGACTTCGTCATCAGGAAGGTCATGCGCCTGGGATTCATCAACCATTTGCAAATGATTTTCCAGTCGCCTTAAAAATAAATAACTCTCGCGAATCTTCTTTGCTTCATCAGCATCAATCAAACCTATCTCAACCATGCAAATCATAAGTTTCAGCGTATTCGTTTGTTGCAACTCGGGGTGAATCCTCGCATTGACCATTTGCAACACCTGAATAAAAAATTCGATGTCCCGAATACCACCCTCACCCATCTTGACGTTCCATGAGCCTTCTTTGCGTCGGACAACGTCCATCTCTTTCTTGATGCCAATAAATCTTTCCAAATCATCCAGACCAAGTGTTTTTCTATATCTATAAGGGTGTAGACGTTCAAGCATATCAACCCCCAGCGGTTCAGAACCTGCAATAAATCTGGCGCGTAACCATGCAAATCTCTCCCATGCCTCCTTACTTGCTTCATAATAATGCTCTGTATCATCTATGGGCATAACTAATGGTGCGCTTCTTCCCCAAGGTCGTAAGTTCAAATCAACACGATAAAGAAATCCCGTCGATTTTATTTCTTCAAGATAACGAATAAAGTATCGAATCCGTTGTACCACTGCAGAATGATATTCATTCACATCTCCGTTAATATCTTCCCGATTAGCACAGACAAAGATCAGATCCACATCAGAACTATAATTCAATTCCTGTGCACCTAATTTTCCCATTGCGAATAAGGCGTATGGTACTTCTTTCCCAGCCCATTTAATATTCGCATCCTTTTCAATCAACTCAAGCAATTTAATCAACACTTTATCGGCCAATTCACTCAAGGCTAATAATATTTGTTCGTAGGAAATTTGATTGTCTAAATCCAGAGATGTGATGCGTAGGAGTTCACGATATTTCAACAATCTCAAGCCTTCGACATCGGACACTTTCTCGAACTTTGCTAGCTCGTTTTTCTGTGATCCAATCAGGCTGACCGCTTCAGGTTCGCGGCAAAGATAATGAAAAAGAAAATTTGATAAAGTGATGATATTTATAAAAACTCTCGCTAGATCAGGTGAGTTTTCTTGCAGAAAATTACATACGACATCTTCTTGCAATAGTCGTTCCAGTCTCAAACTGGCGAGTTGCGGATTGGGGGATTGTTCTAACAGGTCTTTATTTTTAGAAATCATATGATTGATTACTAATCACTTAAAATAATTAATCCATAGAACTCAACTAAAGACCCTGTTTTGGCTAACCCTAACTGACTTCGGTGTATATTTCTCCACCTTTCTCTTTGAATTCTTCTGCTTTTCATGCTTTGCTATATAATACCCCTAGACAAGTTATTTTAAACGCACTTATTTCGAGAATATCTGAATGAATTTTGAACAAGCCCGCTCAAATATGATTGAGCAACAAATTAAGCCCTGGGATGTGCCAACTCAGTCGGTACTGGATCTTTTCTCTGAAATTCATCGTGAAGATTTCATGCCCGAGGCATACAAGCGCTTGGCACTGGCCGACACACAAATACCTCTAGCTCACGGTCAAGTCACCATGACACCTAAGGTCGAAGCGCGTTTGCTGCAGGCACTCAAAATAAATCCGGAAGATGAAATTCTTGAAGTCGGCACTGGCAGTGCCTATGTGACTGCTTTACTGGCAAAATCTGGCCACCATGTTCTGAGCATAGATATCCATTCTGAATTTACTAATCAGGCTGAGCTAAAACTTCAACAGAATAATATTCATAATGTCACTCTTGAATGTGCAAATGCCATTCATGGCTGGCAACAGTCTGCACCGTACGATGTCATTCTCCTGACGGGTTCCGTACCTTTTCTTGAAGAATCAATACAGCAACAGCTAAAGATAGGGGGTCGCTTGTTTGCAATTACAGGCGCATCGCCCGCCATGGAAGCAACATTGATAAAACGCATGTCAGAGAACGATTGGCAGTCTGAAATTTTATTTGAGACGGATCTGCCCGAACTGGAAGGCGCAACTCAAGTAGAACAATTTACATTCTAGGAAAAATAATGGAATCATTGAGCGTCGTACAACTCAAAAAAGAGCTGGAGACTGATCCACAAACTGTTTTACTCGATGTTCGCGATAAATGGGAGTACGACCTTTGCCATATTGATGGCTCAATTAATATTAGCCTATCTGAAATCGCGGAAAAAAAAGATGCACTGGAAAAACAACCAAGAACTGTTGTGATCTGTCACCATGGAATGAGAAGTGCTATGGCGGCTGAATATCTAATTTCAGAAGGGTTTAGAGAAATTGTTAATCTTGAAGGTGGAATTGATGCCTGGGCAAGTACTATTGAACAGAGTATGACAAGATATTAAATATTATTTAATATCTGACTTCATTCTCCATTCTTACAAAAAACTACTTAAATAATAATTACACGGTTAAGGAATAAATGTGAGTACACGTTTTAATTATTTCAAGCATGGTTTTGTATTGATGTTTCTCAGCAGCAGTGTTGTGGCAATGGATTTAATTGGAGTCTATACGCTGGCAGAAACCAATGATCCTATATACAGACAAGCTGTTTATTCAACGTTGGCTACCCATGAATCAAAACCACAAGCGAGGGCACTGTTATTACCCAATGCTAATTTGAGCGCCAATACAACTGAGAATGATCAAACGATTAGTAGTGCTGGATTTGGCTCCTCTGGGGACACCAATTTTAATAGTCATGGCTATACACTGAATGTGGCTCAACCCCTATTTAGATGGGATCGTTATCTGTCGTTAATACAATCGGATAGCCTGATTCTTCAAGCTGAAGCAGAGCAAG
>JBLHKO010000009.1:0-45263 GCA_047620145.1 Gammaproteobacteria bacterium
CTGTTTCAGTATCCAGATTACCAGTCGGTTCGTCTGCCAGAAGCAACGGTGGATTGGTTGCGAACGCACGAGCAATAGCCACACGTTGTTGTTCACCACCCGATAAAGTCGTAGGGTAATGACCTAAACGATGCTCCATACCGACACGCACTAATAACTGTTTGGCAATCGTTTCCGCATCAGCCTTGTCATTAATCTCCAATGGCAACATGACATTCTCAAGAGCGGTAAACCCCGGTAATAAATGAAAAGCTTGAAATACAAAACCGATATACTGATTTCGTAGTTCTGCACGTGCATCTTCATCAAGAGACTCTATAGCCTGCTGGAATAATTGAATACTGCCAGAGGTCGATACATCAAGGCCGGCGAGTAAACTGAGCAAGGTCGTTTTCCCGGAACCCGATTGACCGATGACAGCTATGGTCTCGCCAGCGTTTATTTCAAGATCAATATTCTCGAGAATAGAAATTGAACCTTCTGTAGACTTAACGACCTTATTAACCTGACGACAGGTAACTATTTGAGAATTTGAAATGATTTTATCCCGTGTTTTTATTTTATCGCTCATTATCTTTACAACACCATCTACTGTAAATGCAAATACCATACTTATTCTGGGTGATAGCCTAAGTGCTGCTTATGGTATCGAATTAGAACAAGGTTGGGTCAATTTGTTGCAAATCAAGCTCAAGCGAGAGCAAATCGAGGATAAACCATGGCATATCATCAATGCCTCCATCAGTGGAGAAACAACTGCGGGGGCATTAGGTCGTCTGCCAGAACTATTAGATAAACACAAACCACAACTCTGCATCATTGAACTGGGAGCGAATGACGGAGTTCGAGGTATGCCGCTCAACAATATGCTGGAGAATCTGAATAAAATGATTATTCAGTGCAAACAATATGGACAAGTAGCTTTACTAGGAATGCAGTTACCGCCGAATTACGGAAAAAAATATACCGAAGAATTCAAGCAAAACTTCGAACTCGTTGCTAATAAAAATGAGATAGCTTTTTTACCTTTTCTATTACATGGGTTTTCAAAAGATGAAAAATACTTTCAAGCCGATGGCATACACCCAACAGCAGTAGCTCAAGAAAGAATATTGGAAAATGTTTGGCCAGTACTTTCACCATTACTACTTAAATAAAAAAGAATCTCCCTGAAAATAAATGAAAACCTAAAAAAAGAAAACAAGTGCAATAGAAAGTCCAAAATAGATAACTATTGCTGACCAATACCCAAACGGTTCTTCATTCTTGAGAATGGTACGCCCTGTATATCTATCTTTGGCATAGACTTCTCCTGTATACAAACTATAAAGCGTATAACAAAATAACAATATGCCAAGACCGCCAAATGCACTCATGGAGAATCTCCATTACCCATATCTAAAAATAGATCGTGAATATATATCAATAATTTAATCCACTCTACTAACAGGCAATCATATCGGCTATAGATATGTCGCGAATAGTGTATTCATAAGATATGATGTTTTACTTTTAAACATCAGGAGCATGCAATGGCTATAGCAATCACCTTACATCTTTTAGCTACGATCATTTGGATTGGTGGTATGTTCTTTGCCTACATGGCATTACGACCCGTTGCAGGTAGCTTACTAGAGCCACCTGTACGTCAGACGTTATGGGTGGGTGTATTCAAACGTTTCTTTGTCTGGGTATGGATAGCTATCGTGACGTTATTAGTTTCAGGCTTCTGGATGATATTCACTGAACTCGGTGGCATGGGAAATTTAGGATTACATATAAATATCATGCTCGGACTTGGTCTTTTTATGATGTTGTTATTTATGCATGTCTATTTCGGACCTTTTCGTCGTTTACAACGTGCTGTGATAGAGAGCAACTGGGAAACCGGCGGGGTAAAACTCAATCAAATACGATTGTTGGTTAAAACAAATCTAATCCTCGGTCTCTTACTAATTATCATTGCAACTTCGGGACGTTACTGGCTTTAAACTGATTGGCTCATCGGCCTATTCCTTACCGACCCTTTGGCACACATGCCAATGTTGACTCAATGGTACGGCAAGTCCCAGTAATATTACCTCGTGGAGTCTTGACTGAACATGATGAATTTGCACTCCTGCCATTGCATGCAGAAATTGCTTCTTGAGGTGGTTTTCGACCACGTCCTCCGGTACCACTAGAATCAGGATCACCTTGCCTCTGCCCCCCTGACCTGCCATTTTCTGGCGCGCCACTACGTTGCTGATCATTTCCAGACCCTTTCTGGAATGAACTGTCGCCTGATCCCATCCAGCAACGTGGGATAAAGGGAAACTGATTAGTGATGATGTAATGATAAGTACCATTCGGATATTCCGGTGTCACACCAGTACGACCGTTACATTGGTCCAGATCGCCAAGACCATTCACATATTCATAATCACGGGTATATGTGCCGTCATAACGACCACCAGGGCCATCAGGCCTGGTGCCTTTTTTAATTCGGTGGCCAGAATGCAATTCGATCAGTGCGCTGTCCCGATCCACGGGATTACTGTAACCGTAGGGCCTATAGATGGGGAAACCATCAGCGGCATAACCCAGCAGTACAGGCTGGTTACGGTAGTCAAATCTTTCCACTATGCCCAGCGGGATACTGTGATAATGGTAAGCGCCATTGGGTTGCACATGCGCATTGTTCTTATCCAATCCAAGATTCATGCCCCCCAGTTAAGGCCTCAATATTCCAGTCAGATGAACGATCATTATTCCAGAATTCGGCTGTTCCTGGATCAAAGGGCACGCCGTTTATCGCGACACCAAAAGTGGAGCGTCCACTTGCAGCAGGCGAGTTTCTTTTCTTAGGCTGAAGAGATACACGGAATTTATAATTCTGCTCTGAGATGGCGTTTGGATTACCTGCATTAGGAAATCTACCAGTAGTATGATCGGGCAGACCGTCACTTTCGATATAGCGGTAACCATCTTGTTCATTAATACTTATATTGGCTCTGGCATCGACCGCAGTAATAAAATACTCAAAGAAATTTTTATGTTTCTCAGCAAAAAACTGTTGGTCCTTGGTTTCATTAACGCCGGTGTCATGAACGCCGTGAGCATAAACAACATTCGTCGATAAAATAATCGCACAAAATATTATTAAATAACTTTTGAAATTCATAATTAATACATTACAAGAATCAGGCGATAATAAAAAGAGAAATTTATTTATATACACTAAATCGGATGATCACTAATTTGTGATTTCACTGCTAGGCCTAATCCAAAAAAAACGACCAACACACCCACAATAAAATTAGCCGTAATAACTTCATCTAGAAAAATATTTCCTAAAAATATCGCAGTTATTGGATTCAATGCCACAAATAACGTCGTATAGGTTGCCGTACTTTTATTCAATGCCCAGTTAAACAGAAAGAAAGCGATACCACCTGCCACGATGCCCAGATACACTATCAACCAAAGTTGTTGAGATGACAGTGCCATCAGATGGACATCGATTCCTCGCGCAATCGAAAAGGGAAAAAGAAACAGACACCCTGTCAGCATTGCCAACGGTGTCATCGTACTTGCAGGGACTTGCCGCAATACATGTCTTGATAGTATTGCATAGATCGCCCCTACTAATGCGGTGAGTAACATTATAAGCTCACCTTTAAAAATGACAGCCTCTCCTGAAGACATCAACAACTTGTCTGATAGCGCAATCGTTAACCCAAATATGGTTAGAGCCATCGCCAGTAACGACAGACCATTTATTCTTTCATGTCCAATGGCCTTGCTGATTAACATAGCCCAGATCGGCATCGTTGCTATGACAAGGGAACCGCGTGCTGCAGTGGTGTAAACAAAGGACCAGGAAAACAGAAATGGGAATAAGGCAAAGAACAGCACTCCTAGTCCTGCTATCTTAAGCAGCAGAACCTTATTCAAACTTCTGCTGCGAAACAAAAAGAATAACGGTAACATTGCAAAACCACCGATGAAATAACGTAGAAATGCGATTTCGACTGGATCGAGAACAGTTACCAGATAACGTGTGGAAACTGAGGCCGTACCAGTCAGAATATGGCAACAGAAGATTGCCAAAGTTGCTTGCAATGCTTTCATGAAAAAATTAAAACGAGATTGCTTTGCAATCCGCGCGCCCGACATGAGCATGATAGTCATTCATGCCACCGATCTTGCAGTTGGCAAGCAACATACTTTCTGAAATGCCACGCGCCTCAGCACAAGGCTTACAAACAATAATCTCAGCATCGGCGTTTGAGAATACTTCTTCAAATCGTTGCGGTGGACCAAATGGCACCATTTTCTGATGCGCCCCCTCTACAGCAATAGTCACTGCGTCATGAAACAGCATGATCATAACTGTATCTCCTGCCTGCAGGGCCGAAGCTGCAAAAATGAAAGGAAGTGAAGCGCGTGTGGTATCCGTTGGACCCCATGTAGCAGAAATAGCGTAATGCATAATAGCTCCTTATCTTTTGAAAGACCGTAACTCGTTACATTCTACCCGATGACTAATAAAATAATACTGAACCTTAAGTTAATTATGTGTTAGTGTGTGTGCAGCTGGTGATATCTACATGGTTTCCCAGAGCGACATCTTTACTTGTTAGTTCGCCTCACTTGCGTTAATAATTTCTAATTGTTGCGCAACCTCAGAGTCAGACTTCCCCTCTTTTAGTTTAGAGAACCAATTATTGCATGCCGCACGAACGGCAAAGCTAACTCTATGCCCCAGACTAAATTCGCGAATTTTCGCGTTTGTCTATTAGGAGCAACGACACTTCGCCAACAATACAAGCCACCGATCTGGTCTTCTGCTTAGAAGTAGAAACCATGTTAGGAGGCATAAATATGGATTTATAAAAAATAGAATGACATTTGAAACACTCGGATTATCCGATGAACTTTTACGCGCCGTGCGCGAGACTGGCTACACTAGCCCAACACCGATACAAGCACAGGCCATCCCTGCCATATTAAACGGCACGGACGTGATGGCTGCGGCACAAACTGGCACAGGTAAAACAGCCGGTTTTACCCTGCCTTTATTACAATTACTTAGCAACAAACCACCGGTAAAAAATAACCGTGCGCGCGCACTGGTGATAACACCGACTCGAGAACTCGCTGCGCAGGTAGAAGAAAGCGTAGTCACTTACGGAAAATATCTGGAATTACGCTCCGCTGTTGTTTTTGGCGGTGTCAAAATTAATCCACAGATGATGAAGCTACGTCGTGGCGTCGATGTACTCGTGGCAACACCAGGTCGCCTGCTCGATCTTTATCAGCAGAACGCTATCAAGTTTGATGATATTGAGATTTTGGTTCTAGATGAAGCAGACCGCATGTTGGACATGGGATTTATTAATGACATTAAAAAGATCATGGCCTTATTGCCGAAACAACGACAGAACCTGATGTTCTCTGCCACCTTCTCAAATGAAATACGGAAACTTGCTAAAGGCATTACTAACAACCCCATCGAAATTGACGTCGCACCGCGTAACTCTACTGTTGAAGCCATCATACAAAAAGTTCATCCGGTAGATAAAACGCGTAAGACGGAATTACTTAGTCACCTGATCCGCACAGAGAATTGGCATCAGGTACTGGTATTTAGTCGCACCAAACACGGCGCCAATAGACTGGCGAAACGATTGATACGTGACGATATCAAAACTGCAGCAATCCACGGCGACAAAAGTCAAGGGCAGCGCACAAAAGCGCTTGCCGACTTTAAACAGGATAAAATCCAGGTACTGGTAGCAACGGATATAGCTGCCAGAGGTATAGACATTGATCAGCTCTCACATGTCGTGAATTTTGACCTGCCGAATGTCCCAGAAGATTACGTACACCGCATCGGTCGCACCGGTCGTGCCGGTGCCAGTGGCCACGCCATCTCTCTTGTAAGTGCGGATGAAGCCAAGCAATTACAAGACATCGAAAGATTGATTAAATCTAAAATAGAACGCGAAGAAATCGAGAATTTTGAACCAGGACATGTCGTTCCAGAATCTGTTTCTACTCGATCTACAAACAATAACAACAGGACGAATAAACCCAGTCAAAAGAAGAATCCGCGAAAAACATCTAATAACCAACAAACGCGTAGTAAGAATCACAATCCGAAGAATGCCAGCAAGGGTAATAACAACTCTGGTAATCGCAGCAGACGCTCAGGCTCAAGAACAGCCGCGACAGCATAAGAATGCTGGCTTAAAAAATCAGCTTAAAAGCCAAAGTAGTTGCTCACCTAAATCACCTGACGGCAACTCTGTTGTCGTCAGATGCCTGTAATTTATAGGATTCACATGTTTTTACTCTCAAAGAAACAAGATTGGTTAGGAAACATTCGCGGAGATTTACTCGCTGGGACAGTAGTTGCTCTGGCATTAATACCAGAGGCTATTGCCTTTTCGATCATCGCGGATGTTGATCCTAAAGTGGGTCTGTATGCTTCCTTTTGTATTGCTGTCGTGACTGCATTTATTGGTGGTAGGCCGGGCATGATCAGCGCAGCTACAGGAGCCATGGCACTATTGATGGTGACATTGGTAAAAGAACACGGCTTACAATATTTATTACTCGCAACATTACTCACTGGTGCATTACAGATTATCGCCGGTTATCTCAAACTCGGTAGCTTAATGAGGTTTGTCTCTCGTTCAGTAGTGACTGGTTTTGTAAATGCTTTGGCGATTCTGATTTTTGTGGCGCAATTACCTGAACTAACTAATGTAACCTGGCATGTCTACGCCATGACTGCAGGGGGCTTGGGAATCATTTATTTATTCCCTTACTTACCTCTAATCGGAAAATCTATTCCTTCACCTTTGGTATGTATTCTTGTCTTAACGGGCATAACCTTATCTCTAAAGCTGGATATTCGCACCGTGGGTGATATGGGTGATTTACCAGATACCTTACCCATTTTTCTCTGGCCAGATGTCCCTTTAACACTGGAAACTCTGAAAATTATTTTACCTTATTCTGTCCCACTAGCGATGGTAGGTTTATTAGAGTCTCTGATGACAGCGACGATTGTCGATGACTTAACCGATACCGATAGTGATAAGAATCGTGAATGTAAAGGTCAAGGCTTTGCCAATATCGGTGCTGGACTTTTAGGGGGCATGGCTGGTTGTGCAATGATCGGTCAATCTGTTATCAATATTAAATCCGGCGGACGTGGTCGTTTATCCACACTTGTAGCTGGCACCTTTCTCTTGATCATGGTTGTGTTCCTGGGCGATTGGATTAAGCAGATCCCTATGGCAGCGTTAGTTGCCGTGATGATTATGGTTTCGATTGGCACCTTTAGTTGGGCATCCTTTGGCGATTTAAAACGCCATCCTCTGTCTAGCAATATTGTTATGATTGCCACTGTAATTGTCGTAGTCTGGACACATAATCTGGCATTGGGTGTATTTGTCGGTCTATTGCTAGCGTCATTATTTTTCGCTAACAAGATCAGCCACTTTATGTATGTCGATTCTGAGTTTGATGAAACAAACGATACTCGTACCTATCATGTTATCGGTCAGGTATTCTTTAATTCTGCCGACAAATTCATTGCTGCTTTTGATTTTAAAGAAGCCGCTGAAAAAGTTGTTATTGATTTGCATCGCGCACATTTGTGGGATATCACTTCGGTCACAGCATTGGATAAGGTCGTTATCAAGTTACGAAGACAAGGTGCTGAAGTAGAACTAATCGGTCTGAATGAGGCCAGTACAACAATTGTTGATCGCTTTGGTCTTCACGACAAACCAGAAGAAATAGAAAAAATCATGGGAGGCCACTAATGAATAATGAAAAAAAATTGGTCTTGGCTTGTATTGATGGTTCCACACTCCGCGAGGCTGTCTGCGATTATGCAACATGGATATCACAACGTGTTGAGGCACCATTAAAAATTTTACACACTATAGATCATCATCATGAAACTGCTGCAACAACAGATTTATCCGGCAACATTGGTGTCGACAGCCGTGATCATTTATTGGAAGAAATAACCAACCTTGAACATCAAAAAAGTAAATTGCGTATACAAGAAGGTAAATCAATTATAGAGTTTGCAAGGCAACATGTTATTCAAAATGGCATTGCAACTCCTATCACTTGTCTACAACACGGAAGTTTAATTGAGTCTCTCATTGAACTTGAAGACAGCATCCGCGTTCTTGTCATTGGTGCACGGGGGAAAATTCACGAAGACCAACCAGATCAAATCGGTGCAAAGCTTGAATCAATGATTCGTTCCTTACATCTTCCGATTCTGGTTGCCTATGAAGAATTCAAAACACCACAACGTATCATGATTGCTTATGACGGCAGCGAAACCGCTGAAAAAGCGATTGATATGGTCGCTAGTAGTCTGCTATACAGAGACTTAAGCTGTCATTTAGTGTGCGTCAACAAAAAAGACACGGCGAATACTCTACTTGAATCAGCAGCTAACAAACTCCTTACTGCAGGTAATATTGAGATCATTAGCACCAGCCTGGAAGGTAAGACTGATCAAGAACTTTGTGGATATCAAATCAGTCATGATATCGATATGACCATCATGGGCGCTTTCAGCCATACCCGATTACATGATCTGCTATTGGGTAGCTTTACTACAAAGATGCTACTTAACACCAAGACCCCTTTACTCTTGCTTAGATAATCACGCGATCATCTCGCAGAATATGCCTTGTTGGATGCAATATTTCGAGTTTGTGCAAAACTCGATACTCAGCATCAACTCCAACTCGTGATATTGCCAGCTTATATTTATCTCACTATAGTAGCCTCTATAGTGAGATATCCATGATTAATATACGTTCTGAAAGACAAACTTATGATGTTATGTAAGCTATTGTTTATATTGGTGATATAATAATTTGAGCCAGGTAAATAATAACCGTTTAAAACAGCAATTAGATAAATGTAACTATATTGCTGATGAGAACTTAATCACCACATTACAGATGATGGAGCAACTTGGGCGACCTCTTCTCATCGAAAGTGAAGCGGGTGTAGGTAAGACAGCAATCGCCCAAGCACTAGCTGAAGCGAACTCAACACGATTAATCCGCCTGCAGTGTTATGAAGGAATAGATAGCAGTGCTTCTGTGTATGAGTGGAATTATTCGAAGCAGTTGCTGTGGATTAAGCTCAATGAAAATCAATCTGCAAATGCAAGTGAGCTTCAAACAAAATATTTAGCCGAGATTTTTTACTTGAACGTCCCTTACTTGCAGCAATTCAGGAAGATAAAAGTCCGGTACTATTGATAGATGAAATTGATCGTTCAGACGAATCGTTTGAAGCATTTCTATTAGAAGTTCTATCTGAATTCCAAATCACCATTCCTGAATATGGCACAATTAAAGCAAGTTCAATTCCGCATGTTATTCTGACATCAAATGGCACACGTGAACTCAGTGATGCTTTACGTCGTCGCTGTCTTTACCACTACCTCGACTTCCCGGATTTCGATCGTGAATTGGCAATTGTCATGCAAAAGATACCTGATGCAAATGAGAATTTTATGCGCCAGGTAGTTACTTTTATTCAACAAACAAGGAATTCTGATATCAGAAAACGACCGGGTGTCGCAGAGACACTCGACTGGGCCACAACATTAATCGGCTTTGGCATTAGTGATCTAAACAATGCCTTTGAAGATATATTAAAGACATGTGGTTGCTTCTTAAAAACAGAGGAAGACACCCGGAAATTTGATCGAGAAACGGTAGCAAAATTATTCGAGGCCATCACTTGAGAGAAAGTTTTGGCAGCGAACGTATTATCGGTTTTACAAAATATCTACGTTCTGAAGGTTTCGTTGTCGGGATGAATGAAACTGTAGATGCTATAAAGTTAATCAGCGAACACAAGGAGCCTGATCGATATGAGGCTGAGCATATACTTCGCAGTGTAAGTTGTAGTTCTGTCGCTGACTGGCACCGCTTCGATATATTATTTCAGCAGTACTGGTTTAACAAACAGAGAAATAGAGAAACACTCGGGCACCCCAAAGAATCTGCAACAGTACACCGAACCCGGTTCAAGACAACGACAGGATTATCAGGTAGTAGCAGCGATATTTTTGACGATTTGAGAGTAAATAAAGACCTTGATGGTCCTGGCGCCGGTCGCCGGTCGCCGGTCGCCGGTCGCCAACGTACTATTTCAAAAGCAGATTTTCGGTTCCTAAATGACTCAAAAGCTATGCTTGAAGCTGAACAGATGGCTGAAGATCTTGCTAAAATTCTCATTAAAAGTGGCAACCGCAAGCGCATCATCTCTACAAAAGGGCAGAAACTCGCCATTCGTCAAACGATACGCTCCAACCTTAGCTTTGGTGGCTTTCCAATTATTAAACGTCATTTTTCAATTAAGCGTGTTAAACCACACCTCGTAATTTTGCATGATGTTTCACATTCAATGTCGTGGAATAACCCGCTTCTATTTCGATTTGTACGTGGTCTTATACGAATATTTAAAGATAGCGAGGCATTTGTCTTTCATACTGAACTGTTTCCAGTCACCAGCCTTTATCTCGAGCGATCACTAAAAGTAATGCGCGATAAACTCGAAGGTAAAAATCATTTGTGGTTGGGCGGGACTTGTATTGCGGAATCAATCCAGAAATTCAATCAAGACTATGCGAAAAAGATCCTTAAAAAGAATTCGATCATTATTATAATAAGTGACGGCTTTGATACTAATTCGCCGGAATTACTGGCTGCAGAATTAGAATCTATAAAACAATCATCGCGTTCAATTCTATGGCTAAACCCGATGTTAGGTCGAACAGAATACTCAGTAGACAATCAAACAATAAAAGCTGCTTCGCCCTATATTAAAAAATTTATTGCCGCACATTCTATAGATAGCCTCAAAGAATGTATTCAATACATAGACCGTTACTGATTAGTAGATTCTGTTTCTGGGAAAAAACTACCCCGCTCTGTTCTCACTTCACGGGGTATATATATGAATACGACCTTACGCCTTATCTCAACGACGTTTACCCTTCATGCCTTTACGTGGTTCTTCGAACTTGACCTTGATAAAATTTCCATCAAATGGCTTGCCGTCAAGACCTGCTATGGCAGCGCGTGCTTCGTGACCTTCCATTTCGAGAAAAGCAAAGCCTTTGCAATTACCTGAAAACAGATCTTTTATAAGATTCATAGAACGTACTGTACCAAACTCTGAAAACAAAGCCTGCAGAGACTCTTCTGTGGTACTGGGTGGCAAACTGCCAACAAATAGTTTCTTCACTTTGAAGCTCCCGTTCTTTTGTTACAAAAAGCAAGCCCCGCGAATTCTCGCAGGGCAAACTTAAAACACTAAACTAAAGTCGATTAGACTGTTACGTTTTGTGCCTGCGGTCCTTTAGGTCCGTCTTCCACGTTGAAGTTTACTTGCTGACCTTCAGCCAACGTACGAAAACCTTCACTAGCGATAGCAGAGAAATGAACAAAAACGTCTTTGCTACCATCGTCTGGAGTGATAAAGCCAAAGCCCTTGGATTCGTTAAACCATTTAACGGTTCCTGTTGCCATAATAATTACCTCATTTTGTATTAAAAATTTAACAAGTGTTACAAATCTTACGAGGTAATTAACAGGTGAAAACTTGAAAAGTATTTCTGACAAAAACCAGTATAGAATGTATCGCCGTACAGTGTATCCGCTTTTTGCCAAAAAAAACAATATAAATCAAGGAGTCAGGCCACTTAAAGTCATATGAAAAATAAATGCTGTTCCAAGAACAATAATCGAGCCTCGCCCTCATCATATTGAGGAGATTAATAGCTGGACATCCCGAGGCTCTCTTACTAAAGGTGTGAAACTTCCCAAAAGCACACTGGTATGTTACTTGTAAGTAATTGAGGGTTAGGCATAATAAGTAGATTAACCCTCTTAATATAATTTCTCATGGACACCATTTTCCTTCGCAATTTACAAATCGAAACCGTTATTGGAGTATTTGACTGGGAGCGTAAGACCAAACAAGCCGTTTTTCTTGATATTGAAATGGCGACTGATGTAAAAAAAGCAGCCGCAAGCGATCATATTGACGACGCCCTTGACTACAAATCGATTTCAAAATCTATAATTAGTTTTGTTGAAAAAAGCGAATTTCAACTGGTTGAAACGCTCGCAGAAAGAATAGCCGAGCTGATTATGACAGAATATAAAGTCCCCTGGTTGCGACTATCTCTGAATAAGAAAGGTGCTATCAGGCATGCTGAGGATGTGGGCGTCACCATTGAGCGGGGGGCAAAATTCTAGAGATTCTTCTCTGATATGAATATTTAGTGCAGTTTCAAAACAAAAACGGTTACGTAATCAAATTAAGCCTTTTCCTCCATCAACAGTAATCACCTCACCTGTAATGTAAAGCGCATCTCGCACGAGAAATAGTACCGCGTTGGCAATATCCTCAGGAGAACCTTGTTTCTGTAAGGGAATACGCTGGATAATTTCATCGTGTTGTTTATCTATATCATTCTCGGGCCACAAAATAACACCGGGGGACACACCATTGACTCTGATCTTAGGCGCCATTTCCTTTGCCAGGGACTGTGTTAAACCAAGTAAGCCAGACTTGCTAATACTGTAGATTGGAAAATCTATGAGCGAACCTTTTGCATAGATATCCACGATATTCACAATACAACCCTTAGTTTTATCCAGTTCCGGTTTTGCCGCCTGACTCAGAAAAAAAGGTGCTTTTAAATTACAGTTCATCAAATCATCCCATTGCTGCTCGGTTGCAGTACTCATGGGCGTAGGATAAAAATCTGAAGCGTTATTCACCAGTACATCCAGACGATTAGACACGTCGAGTGTTTGTTTTATTAAACTATCGACGTCATGCATTGACTGAAAATCCGCTTTAATCATCCAGGCTGAATCGGGCCGAAGCTTATTCAACGCCATGGTAAGGTTCGCGGCATCCTCTTCGGATCGATGATAATGCAAGACAACGCCGTAACCCGCTTGATGTAAAGTTTTAGCGATCTCGGCACCGATGCGACGTGCAGCACCTGTAATCAACGCTATTTTTTGCTGCTTGGCCATTATTCTTCAATCTGTCTCGATTAAATATTCGTACTAGACTAAACCAGCCCCAGATAGAACCAAACCATTTTTTTATCTGCTATCATGCGCCACCTGCTGAATAAGCCAATGATGACCTTAACCAAAGACTACAACACGTGACTGCTACAGCCTTTTCCATACTGCCATTAAGTCCTGAATTTCTAAGTAATCTCCAATCAATGGACTATCAGGAAATGACGCCAATACAGGCACAAAGCCTGCCTGATATTCTGAGAGGTAAGGATTTACTGGCACAAGCTAAAACGGGCAGTGGTAAAACAGCCGCATTTGCCATTGGTTTACTGAACAAGCTAGATGTGCAAACTTACCAAACACAAGCACTGGTTTTATGCCCAACTCGAGAGTTGGCTGAGCAGGTCAGTAATGAAATTCGGCGCTTAGCGCGAGCGATTCCCAATACTAAACTTCTCACCCTCTGTGGTGGAAAACCGATGGCTCCACAATTAACTTCTTTAGAACGTGCCCCACATATCGTGGTCGGCACACCAGGACGAATATTAAAACATTTAGAAAAAGAGACCTTAAAACTTGATGGCCTAACCACGCTGGTACTGGATGAGGCCGACCGCATGCTGGATATGGGTTTTCATGATGACATCATGCGTGTGATAAAAATGATGCCTAGGGAAAGACAAACATTGTTGTTTTCAGCGACTTATCCGGATCAAATAAAAAAAATTAGTAATGCTATCCAGAATAATCCAATCGATATTCGTATCGAGGCAGTACATGACAATAACAAAATAAAACAAATCTTCTACGAAATAGAAAAAGGTGAAAGAAGTAAAACACTGGTTTCCCTTCTACACCATTATCAACCTAATTCTAGTCTGGTATTTTGTAACCGTAAACAACAGTGCCAGGAACTGGCAGAAGAATTATGGCAACAGGGTTTCCACGCCCTCGCCTTACACGGTGATCTTGATCAAAGAGAACGGGATCAAGTATTGACGCAGTTTGCCAACAAAAGCAGTTCCATACTGATCGCTACAGATGTGGCCGCACGTGGACTGGACATTAAAGATTTAGAGGCTGTCATTAATTTTGAGCTATCACCTGATCCAGAAGTACACATTCATCGTATCGGTCGTACAGGTCGCGCAGGCAATGATGGCCTGGCTCTAAGCTTGTTTACCGCTTCTGAAGCTCCCAAGGTCAATTCCATAGAAGACTATCTGAACAGTCCAATTAAAGTTGAAAAAACATCCATACTCATCACAAGAGAAAATTTTAAACTCAGTCCATCCATGACCACACTGTGTATTAATGCTGGGCGTAGGGAGAAAATTCGTCCGGGTGATATTCTGGGTGCATTAACGGCAAACACAGATTTGCCGGGTGGGAAAATCGGTAAAATTGATATATTCGATATCATCGCTTATGTCGCAGTAGAACAAGCAATCGCCAAACAAGCCTTGAAGATTCTTACAGAAGGGAAAATAAAAGGTCGTCGGTTTAGAGTAACAAGACTCAAATGAGAATTGCGTTACATATCTGATATAACCATGAAAGAAAATGTTTTGGCTGATGTTTTAATTATTGGTGCCAGTGCAGGAGGTTTAATGTGTGCCATTGAAGCTGGCAAACGTGAGCGTAAAGTTGTAGTTCTGGATCATGCCAACAAACCCGGAAAAAAAATTCTCATGTCAGGCGGTGGACGATGTAACTTTACCAATCAGGATATCAGTGCCAGCAACTTCATTTCACACAACCCCCACTTTTGTAAATCTGCGTTAAGTCGATATACACAGTGGGATTTCATAAACATGGTAGATGAATATAAAATATCCTACCATGAACGCGATCTCGGAAAATTATTCTGCGATGACAGTGCCAAAGATATTTTGAATATGTTACTTGCAGAGTGTGACAAGGAAAATGTCGATATCCGACTCAATTGTGACATAACAAAAATTAATAAAAATGAAACGAATGAAAATTTAGAATTTAATATCGATACTTCATTAGGAAAGTTTCAAGCCAAATCACTCGTCATCGCCTGCGGCGGATTATCCATCCCCAAGATGTGCGCCAGCCCATTGGGTTATCAAGTTGCTGAACAATTTGGTCATCATGTCTGGCAGACCTCTGCAGGATTAGTCCCCTTTACCCTGCAACCACATGATAAAGAAAAATACTCCGCACTCTCTGGTATCGCTATTGAAAGTATCGTCAGTAATGAACGTATTCAGTTCAAAGAAAATATTCTCTTCACGCACAGAGGCTTGAGCGGTCCTGCCATATTGCAAATTTCTTCATACTGGAAACCGGGTGAAACCATTAATATTAATCTTCTCCCCGAGCTTGATGTGAAAAAATTTCTAATAGAACGAAAATTAAAACAACCAAATATAAAATTGAAAACGGTGCTCTCTGAAATATTACCAAAAAGGCTTGTTCTCACATTTCTGGGGCAAGAGGCCGCAGATGAAACTTTACAAATGATTTCACACCTCCGTATTGAAGAGATTGCCGCACAACTTCAACAATGGAAGATCAAACCTAATGCCACAGAGGGCTATCGTACTGCTGAAGTCACTCTCGGAGGCGTGGACACTAAAGAACTCTCATCCAAAACCATGGAGTCCAACAAAGTCTCAGGTCTGTACTTTATTGGCGAAATAGTTGATGTCACGGGTTGGTTAGGTGGATATAACTTCCAATGGGCCTGGTCATCAGGATGGTGTGCAGGCCAGGTTGTATAGATATTTATATTATATAATTAATTCATGTTTAGAATTCTCTGGCGATCCAAAAGACACAATTCTGTATAGTATTTCCTCCTGTTTTATCCAAGGCTTGGGTATAGTGAACGAAATTTCTGTTAAATTGTTTGTATTAACAACGGCAATACTGGGGCTGTTTGCCTGTTCGCAGGAAACGCCTCAGATTCTCATCACCGTTGCTGATGCTCGTGATAAACCAGCGCAGACCATAGATCAAGGTGTGACTGGCGACTCTGTAGGCGACATCCTGACATTCGATCAACCCTTACTGGATGAAGCTATGAATGAAATAGGCAATAACAGTGGCATATGTATACGTACACATGTCGGACATAACTATCAGTGCCAATGGACGCTGACACTAGACAACGGAACCATCCAGGTTGCCGGGCGCGAACTTGATCAGGGAACATCAATTGTAAGCATTGTCGGTGGGACAGGAAAATATTCAGGCATTACTGGTGAAATGGAATCAACTAATAATAACAATGGCACCTTCACTCAAAAATTATATTACTCGATTAAAAGATAAGTTAAGTCTTAAGCAGATTTAATCAGGCTTTTAAACGATAGCCCGTTTTAAAAATCCACCATATTGTTCCCAAACACAAAAGCATAAAAGTTAAAGTCATTCCCAAACTGATAGCAATATTGACATCTGCCACCCCATAAAAACTCCAACGAAAACCGCTGATCAAGTACACCACAGGGTTAAGCAAAGTAATCTTCTGCCATAACGGTGGCAACATATTGATTGAATAAAAACTACCACCTAAGAAAGTTAATGGTGTGACAATCATCATGGGGACGATTTGTAATTTCTCAAAACTATCTGCCCAGAGACCCAAAATAAATCCGAATAGACTAAAAGTTAATGCAGTAAGCACAAGAAACCCGAACATATAGAATGGATGTTCAATTTTGTAGTCAACAAACAAAAATGCCGTAAGTAAAATAAGCAGACCTAAGACAACTGACTTTGTTGCTGCTGCACCCACATACCCAAGCAAGATTTCGAAATAAGACATAGGTGCTGAAAGGATTTCATAGATCGCCCCGCTAAACTTCGGCATATAAATCCCGAAAGAGGCATTTGATATACTCTCATTTAATAAGGACAACATGATTAAACCGGGAATAATAAATGCACCATAGCTAATGCCATCAATTTCACCCATTCGCGATCCAATAGCTGCGCCAAACACGACAAAATAAAGTGATGTTGATAACACAGGTGAAGCGATACTTTGCATCAAAGTCCGTGCAGTGCGAGACATTTCGAATAAGTAAATTGCCTTGATTGCGTGAATGTTCATTTCTTTGTCCTTACCAAACTCACAAATATTTCTTCCAGCGAACTTTCACTGGAATTCAAATCTTTGAAATCAATGCCATGTTGATTGAGTTGTCGTAAAAGCACGCCAATACCTGTTTGTTCACGTTGGGTATCGAAGGTATAAACTAACTCATTACCATCAGCCACCAGTTCCAATGGATGTTCGGCAAGTTCATCAGGAATATTGGCCAGTGGGTTCTGTAAGTGTAACGTTAATTGTTTCTTGCCGAGTTTTTTCATAAGCGCCGACTTGTCTTCAACTATAATGATCTCACCTTGATGAATCACACCGATGCGATCAGCCATTTCTTCGGCCTCTTCTATATAATGCGTGGTTAAGATGATGGTAACGCCACTCTCACGTAAACCACGAACCATATCCCACATGTCACGACGCAACTCAACATCGACACCTGCGGTAGGTTCATCAAGAAATAATATCGTTGGTTCGTGAGAAAGTGCCTTGGCAATCATTACCCGGCGTTTCATACCCCCTGATAGTGAACTGATGATTGTGTCTTTTTTGTCCCATAAAGAAAGATCACGCAATACTTTTTCGACATAGGCCGGGTTTGAAGGCTTTCCAAACAGACCTCGACTAAAGCTCACCGTCGTCCACACAGTTTCAAACATACCTGTCGATATTTCCTGTGGCACCAAACCAATCTTCGAACGTGCGGCACGAAAATCGGCAATGATATTATGACCATCGGCAATTATCTCACCATCAGTCATATTTACGATGCCGCAAATAATACTAATCAAGGTTGTTTTACCTGCCCCATTTGGGCCAAGCAAAGCAAATATCTCTCCACGGTTGATTTCCAGATTAATATTTTTTAGTGCCTGAAAACCTGAAGCGTAGGTTTTGTTAAGGTTATTAACCGAAATAATTGACTGCATGAGATACCTTGATCGTTAGAAATTTTATACCAGAATTATACACGGAGATTGTGTTCCGAATTTAAGAAAATGACATTCTGAACTAATGCTAAACCAATATAACATCCACACTCAATATCATGTATTATTTACGCTATCTGTGTCACAAACCAAAAGATGTATGAAGGTGAAACTATGCACTTCTCAAGAGAACAAATCGCTGAAATCGAAATATTGATTCACTACAATCTGGAAACTACCCAGCAAGGCATCAAAGTCCACTCAAGTGCAGGCGAAGACCATGTCGATGCTGTACGACGCTTGTTCCATAAAGGTCTGGTCACGCAACTTGATGGTGGCTATCTCACTGACCTTGGCAGAAGTGCCGCAGAACACGCACAAGCACTCATCCTCATGTTGGCGCCACATAGTACTGCAAGTTAATTATAAGTTTAAAAACTTCAATGTCTCACATTCAGGTCACATTACTGTCATTGACTCTGAAAATAATTTGGTCTATACATTACCGCTATAGCAAATAATTCTTAGCAGCACTACTTATAAATAAGGGGAAATCATGGCTATTTGTCCTGTAGCGAATTCAGTAGGGTGTGAAAAGTGTGTAGTTGTGAACGTCTGTTTTCTAAAAACTGTACTCGGTAATTATGGTGAGGAAAAACCAAATATAGATTCTGAAGCACCTACGGTAAACGTCAAAGACGAGCCCCCAGATTTATAAGCTATCAATAACTATTCAAAGATTATTAATCACACATAAGTTCTAATAGAGGCCTGACCTTTTTCTAGCGCTTTAAATATTAGTTCACCTCAGTTCCAGCCTTACGCCAGCTTATAAATAATCGGAATCGCGACAATGTCATTGGCAATAAAATTACCCAGCACATATGGACGTAGACTCGGACGGAATATCAAATGAGGAATAATGTCCAGTGGTGAGTCCCAGCGACAATGATTAATTACCGCGTATTCACATGGCTCATTTTCAACGGGCATCAATAGCGTAGAATTATCCAAACCTGTCTTACTCGCAAACCACCTGCCTGTTTATTCCCAAACTGGCAATACATTCTCGGTATTATCAGTATAAAAATAGTTATAGAGAAAGACACCTTTACGATTTTTATCAACCTCACCAATCTTCCTAACGTTCTTTGCTACAAAGCTATGGAAGTAATTCGAAGCATTCTTTAGTGAATCTACCAACTCCTTAACAAGACTATTCCCCAGTAATGCCTTTGCCGTTCCTACACTAGTAGTTTCAATTTGAACTACCAGGTCATAAGCAGCAATATGGACATCAGGATTATTTTTTCAAGAAATTTACGGCCTGGTTTATTACCAGGAGGGATAACGAAGGTATCTAACACGTGTGCAGAGACAACATCATCTAAATCATTCAGCTTTGCACAAAATTCCTTACACTTTGCGATAAGTCCTTTCTTTGCTTTGCTCTTGGGCTTAATGGGTAAGGTACGTTCAATCTCGTCAGCGAGATGAATATACCCCCGTCGTATTGGGTGTTTCGTATATAATCTCTGGAAACTGTATATGTTCATTAACTATCTTCATATCTAACCCCTTTATTCATAAATTATTCTGTATAAGTAATTATTATGACGAGAAAAAGTATACACAACTAATAAATATTACTGCGAAAATTAAATTTCCAAAAATAGAATCAAGAAATGGTATCCCGAGTATTTGTCCGAGAGTGCGTTGATCATCTCCACCTTCAAAGTATGTTTTATCTATCAAATAGGCTGATGCGAGGAACATAATTTTTGAAGTTTTGTCCGTTCCCTGGTTAAATCGTATTGAAAACTTATCTGCATCTGTGAAATACTCCTTGACGACTCCATTCCATTTTTTGGTGACTTCGCCGCACTTTCTATTATTCCTAGTAATGATAAAGAAAAATGGGTTATTCACTTTTGAGGCTAAGGTATGTGTCCGTACTCCTTTTAGGTTGTGAATTGTCAATTTACGTCTAATAAAGGGTATACCCCTCTCGACATGCCCAAGATATTTCCCATTAGCATCATAAACGTCTGTTCTACTAAAGAAATAACGATACTTCTCTTTGAAATTAAATATAAGATTACGATTATGATCGTAAACCTCTAAAGTATAAGGAAAAAAACCACCCAATATATTCCTCAATATTGCCGTTGAAAGTCCTCGGGTTTCTCTAGCAACCCATGAATAGTTGGTGCCTATCAATCCAAGTGAATATTCATTTCTGGTTTCAAAGCCAACAAATGCCTCAACATAACAAGGTTGCTGATTAAATTCATAACCTTTCAAATCTGAATAAATATCATCGACTTTTGCGCCCAGATTCTTTTGATCGATCTGTACTTTTTGCTCGTGCTGTTGTAGTGCTACATACTTAGCAAAGATGACCCCACATTTGACACATTCCGATGATTCTAGCTGTGGATGATTACACTTGGGACATTTAAATGACTTTGGTTCAGTGGAATTATTAGTCTTTTTAGAACGGTTACCGGCAATATTATTTTCACACATCTCGTAATCAAGCTGAATTGATTCAAGCTCACCTTTGTCTAGCCATATCCCGGAACATTTCTCACACACATCAATAATCGTAGTTCTAATCTTACCTTTTTTTACTTTCTTCATTGAAGCCTGACATGACGGGCAAAGTCTCTCGATTTCTTGTTTACGAGCAGGCGCTGGAGTTTCGGTAGGAATATCTATCTCTCGAGATTCTTCGATGTTCTTTAGCTTGTCCTTACCAAGAAACATGCCTTTACATTGAAAGCAAAGATGAACCCTATTACCTTCATAGAAAACGGATTTCAATGGCACATCACAACTTTGACATTTAATAGCCATCACGTACGCCTTTTAATATTTCACAGTGACATTATGTTAATAATTTGGATCATACATCGATTCCTTAATTATCTTTCTCAGATCATCTGGCCTTTCAATCCTTGCATTACCATCAGCATAGGATTTTTCAGCAACTGCAACGGCAATTTCAAAAGAGACTTCACGAATACTTGTTAAAGGTGGATATATGGTTCCATTATTTAAATCATCATCAGTGACTAATTCAGACAGCGTTTTTGCAGCGACTAGAAATATTTCATCGGTCAGTAATTTAGCACTACACGCCAATGCGCCCAGACCGATCCCAGGAAATACATACGCATTATTACCCTGCCCTGGTACAAATTTAATTCCTTCGTATTCAACTTCAGAAAATGGACTGCCACTGGCAAAAATAGCTTTGCCTTTACTCCATGTATACGCCTGCTCAGCAGTACATTCAGCACGAGATGTTGGATTAGACAATGCGAAAATTGCAGGCCTAGAATTTATTTCGGACATGCTTTCAATTATTTCGCAGGTAAATGTACCAGGTGAGCCGGTTGCGCCAATTAATATATGCGGTTTGATTTTTTGAATTGCATCTTGAAAACTCATCGCTTCATTTTCATGAGCATAGGGCAAGATATGAGACATTAAATTTTCTCTGCTTTTTACAATCAATCCTTTTGAATCACTAAACCAAAGACGTCTTCTTGCTTCCTTTTCATACAAACCTGCTTCTCGAAGCGCTGCATAGATAAGATCACCAATTCCTGTTGCTGCAGAACCAGCACCAAGGAACATTATTCGAAGATCTTTAAACAACAATTTTGAGATGCGCGTTGAAGCATAGACTCCAGCCAAAACAACAGCTGCCGTACCTTCAATATCATCGTTAAAACATAGCACCTTGTTCCGATAGATATTGAGTAATTTATAAGCATTTGGCGTCAGAAAATCTTCAAATTGAATCAAGACAGCTGGGTATTTTTTCTGAACTTCGATAATAAATTCATCAACAAGCGATAGATAAGCATCACCAGTAGTTCTATTTTTCTTAATGCCTAGATATAGTGGATCGTTCAGTAACTTTTCATTGTTTGTACCCACATCCAACATCACTGGCAAACATTGGTGTGGCGCAATCCCAGCACATGCGCAATACAAGGCAAGCTTACCAATCGGTATTCCCATACCATTAGCACCTAAATCGCCCAAACCTAATATTCGTTCACCATCTGTAACAACAATTAGCCGCACATCTTCCTCAGGCCAACAATCCAAAATCTCTCCCACCTGACCTTTATCATCTGTACAAATATAGCAACCACGTGCTTCCCGATAGATGTCTCCAAATTCTATACAAGCCTGCCCAACAGTCGGTGTATAGATGATTGGCATTAACTCTTCGATATTATCAATCACTACCCTGTAATAGAGAGTTTCATTACGTGCTTGTAATGCTGCAAGGAAAATATATCTTTCCATATCGTTTTCTTTGCGACGTATACTTTTAAGTACCCTTGCTTGCTGCTCTTTAAGGGTATTGACTGCCTTGGGTAATAAACCTCTTAATTTATATTTAACACGCTCCTGTAGTGTAAAAGCAGTGCCTTTATTGAATCGAGGATTCTGCAGCAGGCTAGTGCCGGTTAATTGATTTTTTTTCATCAATTACAATGTAGCCAACTATGGAATAATCTTGACATTAGCGGCATCACGATGAAAGTCATAAGAGCAACTAATGTAAGGGACGTGATCGCTATCTGCATAATGATATGCAAGTCTGTTAATAAAGGTACAAGGCTATAACTAAGCAATAAGGTTAATGGAAAGATGGACATCCAAACAACCACCATCATCTTGTATTTTGGTGGTGGAACTAAAGCTTCTCCTCCTGGCATGGTAAACCATGTTTCCAGCCCACTAAGAATTTCCTGCTCCTGATCCCCTACTGTTACTTCAGCATATCGCTGTAACCATTGCTCACGAACCTCGGAACTCTCCCATGCCAGATAATTTCGCATGGAATCAAATTTAAAAACAATACGATAATAATCACCTGCTTTGGTTGGACGGATAATATTTGCACCAAGATGTCCTTCGAAAGTCATGGCATCTTTTGTTGTCCCCGACATCACCTCTTCAAAATCTACTATACAATCCGATTTTGGTCGGCGTTTTACAATAATGGTGACAGGTGTGTCACATTCAATTCCGTTAACTATAGTCATAATAGTTTTGAGTCTAACGCCTTCCATATATGCATAGAAAAATATGACCTGTATGGTGTGACGGCATCAAGAATCTCTTTCTCCTTCTTTGGATTGCCTTTGGATAAAACTCTCATGCCACGATTCAATGCTGCATCTCCATTTGACCAAACATCAACTTGCCCAAAAAAGGAAAGCGTTATCATGTCAGCAGACCATTCTCCAAATCCCCACAGCTTTGTTATTTCGCTGACAATCGTTTCCTGACTAGACTTATCCAGAAATTCGACAGAAATTTCTTGATCTTCAATCGCTTTTTTTAATTCAGTAATTGCTCTTACTTTATTTTTAGATAAGCCACAGTTAAGGATTGCTTGCGAATTTTCAGTATCACAAAAATCAAACAATGTTGTTTCACTAGACTCTGAAGCATCGACAACCCTGCTCCATATGGTAGATGCTGCCTTTGTTGATAATTGCTGTCCAGCAACAGTTCTTGCCAAGTGACAAAAAAAATCAGATTTATCTTTCTTTTGTAAGGTGAGCACACCGTTGGTCTTAATTGCATTATGTAGTGTAGGAAATTTTAATTTTGTTCTACTCATTAGATACTTATGAATTTTTTTTGACATATCAATATCAATTAATTTTGTCATTAATACTTTATATTAACCATGTTTCTTTTCAAACTCGGCCATAAATGCCACTAAGGCATCAATAGCAGCTTCGGGAACTGCGTTATAGATACTGGCGCGCATACCACCCACACTGCGAAATCCATTTAAGTTTAATAATCCATTCTCTCCGGCCTCATTAATAAATGTTTCATCCATGCTTTTATCTTTTAATTGAAATGGAATATTCATCCATGAACGACAATCGGCCTTGACATCGTTATGATAAAAATCGGTAGCATCAATAGCGGCATAGAGTTTCATTGCCTTACGTTCATTGATCTTGGCAATAGCTTCCGGCCCGCCTTGCTCTTTTAGCCATTTGAATACCAGCCCAGTCAAGTACCAGGCAAAAGTCGGTGGTGTGTTATAGAGAGAGCCGTCTTTTGCCTGGACAGCATAGTCGAATGGCGTTGGCGTGATCGGCAAAACATTGCCAATTAAATCATCACGCACGATAACAACGGTGATGCCGGATGGACCGATGTTTTTCTGTGCGCCAGCATAGATCAATCCAAAGCGAGAGACATCGAGAGGTCGTGACAGAATATTGGAAGACATATCCGCCACTAGCGGAACATCACCAGTGTCAGGAATAAAATTAAACTCGACACCACCAACGGTTTCATTCGATGCATAATGAAAATAGGCCGCCTCAGGATCGAGGTTCCATGAATCAACATCGGGAATGTAATTGTAACCCTTGTCCATGGTGTCGACGGCCACATTCACTTTGCAAAATGAGTTTGCCTGATCTACAGCCTTGTGCGACCAAATCCCGGTACGAGCATAATCAGCCTTGGTCTTACCACGTAATAAATTCATAGGAATAACGGCGAACTGGGTACTGGCTCCGCCTTGCAAAAATAGAACCTTGTAGTTATCAGGGATGTGCATCAGGTCACGTAGATCCTGCTCAGCTTGTGAGGCGATCTGCAGAAATTCCTCACTGCGATGACTCATTTCCATGATCGAGGCACCAATTTCACCCCAGTTGAGTAATTCCTCTTTAGCTTTCTGTAGTACTGGTTCTGGAATTGCTGCAGGTCCTGCACAAAAATTATAAGCACGTGTCATGATGTCATCCCTTGCTTTAACATAATTTCGTTCTCCCCAATAAGAAGTCTATTATTTATTTAATAAATCTTTCAAATTTGCAAATGGCTTACTGGTTGAACGTTCCCGTTCAAGTTCATTATTACCAAAAGTTGTGGAAACTTCCGCATCAAGGTATTTCGAATGCTCATGATCATGACAATAGACACACAATAATTCCCAATTACTACCATTGGCAGCATTATTATCATGATTATGATCCTTGTGATGAACCGTCAGCTCTATAAGGTTATCTCGGGTGAACTCTCGCTCACATTTCCCACAAACCCAGGGGAACATCTTCAGTGCGCGATCGCGATAAGAGTGCCCTCTTTCTTCGGCATTGCGCCTTGATTCAGCAACAATCTTATCGAACTTATCCATCATTATTTGATTAGCCGGAGTTAAACCCATACTGATTATTGATCACTCGTGCTAATGTAAGCAATAAATCAACATCCTTTAATGTTAGATATTTCCTATCGTCCTCATATTTACAAGAATTTATAATAGTTAGATGTCATTATTATTCGAAGAACTGGACTATCAGCAGACCCCTTTAGGTGACATAAGCCTTAGGCGCCGGTCAGAACCCAAGCTCGATGGACAAATTCTCTTTGAGGTAAAACTAAACGACGAGTTTCTAATGTCAAGCTTGTTTACCGAAGCTGAGATTCAACTATCAAAACTTGGGCTAGCCGCACTTAAAGAACATGGCCATAAAAATGAACTAGATATCGTCGTCGGTGGATTGGGTCTGGGCTATACCGCAGTTGCTGCGCTGGAAGACCCATTAGTAAAATCGCTTAGGGTTATAGATGTTATAGAACCAGTAATCGATTGGCACCAGCGAGGTCTGTTACCACTTGGCGAGAAACTAACGTCAGATCCACGTTGTACTCTGGTTCACGCAGACTTCTTTGAAGTCGCAACATCATTAGCTGGCTTCGATCCCACAAACCCTGAGCAACTAGTGCATGCTGTATTACTTGATATTGATCATTCACCGAGTCATTGGCTTAACTCGGGAAACAAATCTTTTTATACCGAGTCGGGACTTGCAAAGATGTCAGACAAACTCCATCCCGGCGGTATTTTTGGACTTTGGTCAAACGATCCTCCGGAAAAAGATTTCACTAATCTTCTTGATTCATTGTTTAAATCTTCTGAATCCCATATTGTGACCTTTCCGAATCCATATACAGGTGGTGAATCGACTAATACAGTTTATATTGCCAGTAAGTAAGAGAGGCTCAATATCACGGTAATAAATATATTAATTCGTCATTTTTTTATTCAAATAAATATCTCGATCGAATATTATGTACCAAAAAACATAAGGTATTAAAAGACAAAATGACAATAATGGCATGTTTCCCCGAAGCGGAATTTGAAATTATTTCCGGTCCCCCGCAGGCCGGAAAAGAGGAAGATCAAGTTCAGCAATTTGTTGATTTTATTCAAGAATCTTTACAGTTTTGCTTTGTTCAATCTGACATTCAAGCGACCGGATGTTCACTGAAATATTTAGATACAGAGGCTCATCCATTTATTGATATAGGTAGTCTCTATGAACTCGCAGGTATCAATTTTGAGACAATTCTAGATCTTCCTAAAGAGGAAATTATAAAAATTGAATTGCCGTTAATGGAAGGCGCTGTCGAACGTATAGGCGAAGTCAGTAGAATGCTGGAAATCCCTTCGAACCTGACTGAGATGTCTATATTGGCTTTTTTTCGAATTAGATTAGCTCACAAACAGCTTGAAGATAGTCTTGATTTTACAAAGACAAAAGCTGTCATACGGGGCACAGAGGCTAGTATCGAAAAACTTGTAGATAATGGCCTGCATCCGACCAATATGGGCGGCGTTATTGATACGCCTGAATCGGTTGATATCAGGGAAGTGTGGGGGTTAGATGATAACGGCCCAACGGGATTACCAAAATTTTTCGTATTCACTTAGCCCTAAACGCAAACACATCATCATACATCCCGACTTTTATATTTTAATAAAGCGAATAATCATTGGGTATCGATAGTTGGCCCCGTGAGAAGTTTGTACTGCACCGATAATTATGAAGGTCATATGAAAAATAAAGGCCGCTATGATTAATAGGAATCCAATGATAATAAAACACAATAGAAAACTGATAATGTAATAAAGGATCATACTCAGTTGGAAGTTAACCGCCTCACGCCCCATCTCATTAATATAAGGGTCTTTATCCCGCCAAATCAACCATAAGATAACAGGGGCAATCACCGTTCCAAACGGGATGACATAGCCCGCGAAAGCAGATAACTGAATAAACATGGCTTGTTGATTAACATCCTTATCACGTGAACTCCCATTAAATTATCTACAATAATGAAAAATCTGCTATTCTCCGGCAATGAAATAACAGCGGCTAATCTCAATGGTTAAAAGCATGAAGAGAAGATATCTATTAAAAGCCCTAGGCGTCGGATTTGGCATTGCGCCGAATATCTTAGCAAAGACAATCAGTTGGGCGTACGTTATGAGCCGTGGCACATCAAAATTAATGTGGAAGTATAATTAATCTATTTTTATTTAAGACTTTATTCTTATTACGTCACCAACGCTCAAGAAATATTTTCACATCCTGTTTAGGCGTTTTTGATAATTTTTGAGTTAGTGTAAATGGTATTAATTCTATATCGACCTGCTCACTAATTTTATCCAGCATTGCCAACCAGAGTTTCGTTGTCATTTCAGAGTCGTATAAGGCGCGGTGAAAATCACCATCGCTAGGGATATTCGCGTAATCTACTAGCGTGCCTAATTTATGATTTGGCGCATCTTGATAAATTCTTCGAGACATCAACATTGAACAGGCGAATTGACCCGAATAACTGCGGGATATTTTACCTAACTCCGCATCCAGAAAACGCTTATCAAATGACGCATTATGCGCCACCAAATTATAGCCATTAATAAAGTCAGCGAATTCATGCATCACCTCCTTACAAGGTGGCGCATCTTTCAACATGCCATTCGTAATCCCGGTATAACCCTCAATAAAACTATCAATCCTTCGACCAGGGTTCATTAAGGCCTGAAAACGTTCTACAACATCTCCATCTTCAATACGCACTGCGCCGATTTCAATGGCACGATCTCCATAGTCGGGTGAAAGACCGGTAGTCTCGAAATCCAGCACGACGACTGTATTGGCATTCGTCATATTATATTACCGCCTTTAGATTCTCTTCTATCTTTGCCACATAATTAATCGGCGCATGGTCTGTTAAAAATGAATAAAGCTCCACTTCTCCGACTTTGAGTTTTTCCAGTAATCCCGATTTGAATATATTGTCCGTATTGCTTAACTGTATCTTTTGATACTGCTCGATATCATCATTACACATAGTCAGCCTCACATGAGTCTCTGCATCGATAAAACAAGGATGACCAGCATGCTTATATTTAATGGCAACAAAATCAAAAGGGATTGTTGTTATCACATCACAATCATTTATTACTCGATAAATATGCTTGCATGATAGTGAATCTGCAAATTCATTGTTACCCACACGTGGTGAGCCATATGTATAACAAGCATCAAGTTTAACATCGTGATCCGATAAATAGGCCGTGCACAATGTAGCCAATGCTGCGCCCATACTATGACCTGTGATAAAAAGAGGATGGTCGTGTATTTCAGGTAGATCTAATAACTTATCTTTGATACTGAGGAAAGCCTGTTGAAACCCACCATGTACACTTCCGCAATCATAGAAGCGACGTTGATAGGCAGAAAAGTTTGTTTTCCAATCCTGTAATTCATTTGAGCCACAAAATACGAGAACCAGACAAGATGTTCCAGATTGTAACGCCTTATCAAAAGCCTTAAATTTGATTAACAGGCCATAGGTGGAAGTCTCATCACTGTATATCTCCCCTAGTTTTTCCATTCCAACATTAGTTAAAATTTCATTAGTATTAATGTTTTGACTGTCTGCGTAGCTGTTATGTCTATCTTCTCGATAAATTAATCTGGATAGCTCAGCCAACCACCAGGCATTCCATAGATTAAAGTGTATCTCACCAACATAAATGGGCGAAGGACTATTGATATCAAAGTATTGATTTGATATTCCAGGTTTAAACAATGCATCTAATGAGTTATCAATATTCATTGAATTTTATTCTTTCTGCGCAACAAAAAACTAATGACATCGCGTATACGAAAAAAGCGTTGTTGATTAAAATATTCGTTGAATTCCTTTTCACCTGGTACGGAATAATATTGTGACTGCTCATCCTTAACTGATATTCCATTGGGCTTTTGTCCAGTTAATATTAATTTGGCTATACGCTGTAATAATATGGAGCCGGTTACCGCAGTGAGAATCAACACCTTTTGTTGCGTCATGCCTTTTTCTATTTTAATTTGTCTTCGAGCAACTATCTCGCCAGTATCAGTACCTTTATCAATCCAGTGTACGCTAACGCCTGCTGTCTCACTGCCGTTTTTCAATACCCAGAAATAAGCCATCGCCCCTCGATAAGCGGGTAGCCAGCCGGGATGTATATTCAGAATGCCGAGCCTGGGTAGTTCAATAATGGGTTCTTTAATAATCTGATTAAAATAAGCAGAAACAATAATATCCGGCTTTAAATCCTCTAATAACTTAACCACAGCTGGCTGATTAATATCACTCACACGTTTTACAGGGATATCATATATACGACTTATCTTCCAGACAGGCAAAACACGACCACGATCACCAGGCAATAAGATACTGATAACATAACCTAATATTTGGATGACCTGTTGCCAGAAAAGTAAAAAACCGAAACGCTAACCAATCTTTTTAAGGTGCTTTTTAAGCTCCTTCGCAGTTTTTAGGGTGAGAGGCAGAGGTTTACTTTTGATAATGCCGATAATTTCAAATTCGGGCATGGTGAGCATCTTATTCAGAACTGTCGCGCTACCCAGATGGCCTGAGGAATAAAAGACAATTGTTTTTAGTTTGTCAATGACTACTAATTACTAAATATTATTTCCAAGATGTTCTTTTTTACAAAAAATAATCATCCGGGATAATATTAAATACAGGGCTTACTTGATATTTTCATCAAGCAATTGCATATCTTCTTTACTGAATTCCACATTAATTGCTTTAAGGCTATCCGTGATACTACTCCTCTTGCTTGCACCGGGGATTGCCAATATTGACGAGCTTTTATTTAATAACCACGCGATCATAATCTGGTAAGCAGATACCTCATGTTTTTCTGCCAGCTTTTTCAACAATGTATTATCAGCACGCTGAGTATGTCCGAAATGTCCACCGACCGGACTATGTGCAATAAAGGTGATATTACTTTTCTCACAAAATTTAACTACACCATTTTTAAAAGAGGTTTTCTCGAATAAATTACATTTATTTTGTACTGACATGATGTTTGTGATTGAAAGCGCTAACTGGATATGTTCGACAGTGACGTTAGATAAACCAATGTGTTGAATCTTACCTTCACTCTTCAGTCGTTCAAGCTCACCGACTGAATCAGTTAGAGGAACTTCCGGATCAGGCGCGTGCAGTTGATATAAAAATATTGAATCAGTATTGAGATCTACTAAACTTTTTTCACATGACTGTCTTAACCATGCAGGACTGGCATCAACTGTCCACGCTCCCTTGGGCCGTCTTAGACCTCCTTTGGTAGTTACAATAATATTAGTTGAATCCACCAGTTTTGATAAAGCCTTTGCGATTAATTTCTCATTATGTCCTACATCAGAATCATCAACACAATAGACATTGCCGGTATCAATAAAATTTCCCCCACCATCTACAAAAGCATCAATAACACTTAAAGCTTGTGTTTCATCTGGACGCCCATCCAAAGACAAAGGCATCCCACCTAAACCAATGGCAAAGACTTCAATACTCGTATTGTCTAGCTGTCTATATTTGTTCATATGTAAAATAGGATCTTCACCAGATCAAATCATCCGGGATCTTATAGTCCGCGTAAGGGTCATCATCGTTTTGATCTAGTTCTCTCTCGTTGTCATTGTTGATAATACAATCTGCATCGCGTTGTTTGATTTTCTCTGCGACAGCCTTTGGTACCAATTCATATCCATCACCCAACTTAACGATAGCCAAGTGACCAGACATGAGATGTTTTTGTATATGTTCTGAAACGAAAATTCGTTTAACCACATTGGCATCAGTGAAGTTATAAACAATCTCACCATCACGATCTTCAACACGGTTGGTTTCGATCAGCTGAATAATCTGCGCAGCGATTGCTTTGCGTTCAGCCTCTTGTTCTTTTTGCTTGTTAATCTGGCGGTCGCGTTCGACTTTTTCGACATGTGTTTTTTCAGCCGTTAACTTAACGTCGTCTATCCGTTCAGCCGCACCCTTCTTGGTCTTCTGTTTTTTATTTTTGTATTGATCACGCTTAACCTTTTGCGCCTTGGTTTTATCAACCAGACCGGTCTTTTTCATTTGATCGAAAAGTGAATTCCCCATGGGGTGTACTCCGGATTTAATGCAGCAAAGATAATCACTTACCTCAACTGACTATCTTTACTTCCGCGTCGATTGAAGCCAGTGAAAACTGACTGCTTTTTGTCGTACTCTGACTGACAGTTGACGCATAAACGTACGCCAGGAACTACTTTGCGCCGTGCTTCTGGAATAGCACTCTCGCATTCCTCACAATGAGTTAAGCCCTCGCCATTAGGCAACTGACTACGTGCCAGCTTTATTGCATCTTCCACGCTGGCATCTATTTGATCTTGAACAGCCCCATCACGGGCCCAACCACTAGCCATAACTTTCTCCTCAAATAACAGCTTTGGTACGATTAAGAGTATATCAATGATAATAGCGAGATGTCCTCCTCCCATAAAGATAAGGCGATCTCGATTGAGTTAAAACCATCAATTTAGTCATTAAACAGTGGTTATAAGCCTAGATTGTGACACATTTAACATTGTTTCAGCCTGGTTTGTGACGCGCTTATCACCAATTTTAAACAGTCTTGGCTACAATTCTCGTTACGATTTATCAATATCTCGAGGAGAATTAAAATGTCTCATTTACGTGTTGAAACAGCAAGATATCCAAAAACCGGCAAAGTATATGCGGAACTTTATTATCCAGAAAATGAGCTAATTCCTATTGCGGTCACTGAACCGATTTATCTTAGTCGTGAGGTAGCGGTAAAAGATGCCACTGAGACGTTTGACCACTGGATGAATCAACTTTTGGAAGATACGACTGCACCTGTGTCAAGACTGAGGTGCAACCGTCCTTTTCTGATTGTATAATTATCAGATGGCGGCTTCTCTTGAAACACAAGAAATCATATTTGCCTTTGCGGCAGATAATAAAGACAACATTGAGAGTTGGGGAAAGTATAAGCTTGATGAATTAGAAAAAGCTTATGCTGAGCTACCAGAAGAAGAAATTAATTCCAAAACAGGTCATAGGATCAAAGAAAGAATCGCAGAACTCGCCTCAGGCCATGACCAAGTAAAAGAGGCCCTTCCTGAAGTCGATCATGACAAACCACTCGATGATAGCTTTCACGAAAATGAAACCATGGAAATTCCCATTATGGATACAGCAGCTGAGGTGCGGCCTAAAGAAGAATCAAGTGATAAAAAAACTACAGAAGCCAAACCAAAAACACCGATGATTATTGCAGGAGCAATCATCGGTGTAGTTATTATGTTACTACTACTTAATTTTTTCTAAACATTACTATTGCTGCGCAACTAAAACCTCGACGACTTTTCGTTCAACAACAATACTATTCCTGAAGACATTAGAATGACGAGGAATCACTAACTTTACAGCAGCATATTCACCTCCTCGCCCATTATCATAAATAATCACATCTTCTTCATTCATGATGCGACCATTAAATTTCATCGTGCCATCAGGGTAGATATGAAGGTATTCCTGTTGTTTGTCGCCTACAGCGACAGCTTGATTAGAAGCCGCACAAGAAGCCATTAAAACACTAGCAAGTAACAATACGATAGTTTGTTTATTCATCACTATCTCCACTTTGTTTAACATGACTATAATTGTAGTAAGGATTGTGTGAAACCACTGATAAGTGCGTCACAAAGCGCGTATAGAGAATGCAAAGCGGATCACAAAACAAGAAGGAATGTTAAAGAAGTGTGATCTAATCCTTATTTTGATTGACTGACCGCTAGGACTTCCACTTAACGATAATATTCATATGATCTTTATCTAGGCATATCCGCCATGGGTTCCATTCAAAGACATAGTCCTTAATTAAATACCCAAAGCCAGTCACAACCATCACCATGACACTCCAATACCATCCAGTCATGCTGATAGATGCATCAATTCCAATGTTGAGTAACAGAGCACCCACCACAATTCCCGTCATCCCTACTGTCGATTCAATGCACATACATTGCGCAGACTTTATGGAACTCGAAGACTCTTTACTTTTCATCGTACTCAACAACCAAAGATCTCGCACAAGGCTTTGAAACAAAAGTAATGCTGAGGCATAAAGCAATAGATGACCCAGATTTAATTGTTCAGGAAGGAATGGCGTGATAACCCAGAAAGTAATCCCGAAGACGGGAATAAAAAAAGCTCTACCTTTTCGGCCTTAGTCAGCTATAGCCAACACTTATTTTTAATCCTGGTAATTTTTTATCGTGCTGCTTCAATCTGACTAGGATCAAAAAACATGATCATCAAAACAGTTGAGCCGACAAGTAAGAGATAAGGGGTTTTAGCCTTATCCCAATTCAAAAGGCCATAAACAAATGCCGGTAGTGTAAAGAGAAGTATGACAATACCCCAAATCATTTGATCCGACTTGAATGCGATAACAATCAACCAAACCCAGGCAACGGTGAATAAAATTCCACATAAAAATATCATATCTATTTCCCCCTATACTCTAATGTATTTATGTTAACCCTTTCCTTTCCTTTCCTTTCCTTTCCTTTCCTTTCCTTTCTTCGCTGCTGCTCTTACTGCCGTTGAATAAGCTTTATTAGCCCAAACGTTCATCTCATCGCTGTCATCTAACGTTTCCTCAGGCGCTTGAAAATAAGACAGTTTAAACTCTTTACCTTTTTTATTATAGGTAAATGCTTCAAGACCTCTGGCGTTAAAGTCGTCTCTTGTTTCTTCATCGGCCTTTAGATAAAGAACATCACCCGCAACCAAACCAAACATGTGTCCTTCGAGAAATATTCCATGCCCGCCGAACATTCGCTTGGCGTGAACTGATCCAACCGATTGCATCAGTTCAACCACATACGCTACAAACTCTTTTTCTTCGTTTAAAACTGGCATACAGTACTACTACATCATCATTACTACATTTATTACAATCAATTCTGAATGGACAGTCAGATAGTCACGAAATAACTACCAGTCTGAGGGTGATTTTGACACAATAGACACTGATACAAATGCGCTAAATTAGACTATTGATCAACATAAGGAAGCAATAAAATCTCTACTAAAACTTCAAAAATTATTTACACATTGACTGACGAAGCCCCCTTGTTGGCGACATACTCGCTACTTCCAGTCATTAATACATTTGCTTCAGCAGCGGGTATAGATGTTGAAAAAAGAGATATATCGGTGTCGGCAAGAATTCTTGCTGAATTCTCCGACTATCTTACTGACGAGCAGAAAGTCCCGGACGACTTAGCGGAATTAAGCAGACTCACGCAAGAACCTGATACCAATATCATCAAGCTACCGAATATCAGCGCATCACTGCCGCAATTGATAGCCGCCATCACCGAACTCCAGTCACATGGGTATGCGATTCCTGACTATCCTGAAGAACCTAAATCTGACGAAGAAAAAATCATTCAGGAACGTTACTCAAAGAATCAAGGCAGCGCTGTTAACCCTGTACTCCGTGAAGGTAACTCTGATCGCCGTGCGCCAGCTGCAGTCAAACAATATGTCCGCAAAAATCCTCATTCGATGGCAGCGTGGAGCCCGGCTTCGCGCACTCACGTGTCGCATATGCGTAGCGGCGATTTTTACTCCAGCGAAAAATGCATGGTGATGGATAAAGACTGTGATGTGAAAATGGACCTTGTCACAAAAGATGGTGAAGTCATTGTTCTAAAAGAAAAAAACTCTCTGCTAAAAGGTGAAATTATCGATAGCATGTTTATGAGTGCAAAAGCGTTGTGTGAATTCTTTGAAGAACAATTGGAAGACGCAAAAGAGACAGGTGTGATGTTCTCCTTGCATGTGAAGGCTACCATGATGAAAGTCTCGCATCCCATCGTATTTGGTCATGCAGTTAAAGTTTTCTACAAAGACATGTTCGCCAAACACGGCAAGCTTCTCGATGAACTTGGGGTTAACGCGAACAACGGCATCAGCAGTGTCTTTGAAAAGATTCAAACCTTGCCGGTTTCTTTACGCGAAGAGATCGAGCAAGATATCCGTGCTTGTTATCAGGGTCGTCCGGAACTGGCGATGGTCGATACCGCAAAAGGTATCTCTAATCTTCATGCACCGAATGACGTGATTGTTGATGCGTCGATGCCGGCGATGATTCGTATCGGTGGAAAAATGTGGGGTCGCAATGGCAAGGTGCAAGACGTCAAAGCCGTCATGCCCGAAAGTACCTACGCCCGAATTTATCAAGAGATGATCAACTTCTGTAAAACCAATGGCGCATTCGACCCGACAACAATGGGCACCGTGCCAAACGTTGGACTGATGGCGCAAAAAGCTGAAGAGTACGGCTCTCATGACAAGACCTTTGAGATACCTGCTGATGGTGTCGCGCGAATTCTTGACGACAAAGACAATGTATTAATCGAGCAAAATGTTGAAAAAGGTGATATTTGGAGAATGTGTCAAACCAAAGACGCTCCTGTACGTGACTGGATAAAACTCGCAGTAAGCCGAGCACGTCATTCCAATACACCTGCCGTATTCTGGCTGGATGAATTTCGGCCACATGATGCGGAGTTAATTTCAAAAGTAAAACTTTACTTACAAGATCACGACTTGGGTGGGCTCGACATTCAGATAATGTCTCCACTACGCGCTATGCGTTATTCCCTGGAACGTATCATTCGCGGCAAAGATACAATTTCGGTCACCGGAAACGTATTGCGTGATTACCTCACTGACCTGTTTCCGATAATGGAACTAGGCACCAGCTCAAAAATGTTGTCTATCGTGCCGTTGATGGCGGGCGGTGGACTGTTCGAAACCGGCGCAGGAGGCACAGCACCCAAACACGTCCAACAATTAATTGAAGAGAACCATTTGCGTTGGGATTCACTCGGTGAATTTTTGGCCCTTGCAGTTTCACTGGAAGACATCAGCATCAAAACTGGTAACAATAAAGCCAAACTACTGGCGACCACGATGGACAAAGCCACCGGTAAACTACTGGACGAGAATAAATCACCTTCACGTAAAACCGGCGAATTGGATAACCGAGGCAGTCATTTTTACCTCGCCATGTATTGGGCGCAGGCACTCGCAGATCAAACAGAAGACGCCGAGCTACAAGCGCAATTTACACCGCTTGCAAAAGCATTGGCCGAGAATGAACAAAAGATTGTTGAAGAACTCAATGCCGTGCAAGGCAAAGCAGTTGATATCGGTGGATACTACAATACAGACCCGGAAAAAACTGAAGCTATCATGCGACCCAGTGAAACCTTTAATGCACTACTGAGTACAGCACAAAAAGTTTAAAAGAAGTCCTCGTTAATTTAGATCCGCAAATTCACCTTTTGTCTTGATCATAATAAATACAGAGTTAATGACGAGACTAACGATAGCAATGGCCGAAATGATACCAGACGCATTTCCCCATTCAGTAATAAGTCCACTGATGAACATTAATAAAAACATCGAATTTAAAAATAAAACAGCTGCCTTCATTCTAAAATCTCCTTATGAATAAATTTTATTCAGATTACATAAAAATATGATATTTGTTGTGACTACTACTGTCTATCGTTCGATCCATGAGATAGCATCGTCAAATATTTCGAAGGCCCTGACATTCAAACCTCTGCCTTGCGCAGACAATTTGTGGTGTATAAGTCGTAAGCTCACGGGGATATATAAGCATATTTTTTGACTTGATCCTTTAGTGTTGCTGAAGCATATGTTGCGAATTCAAGCTTATCTGAATCGGAAAATGGTCCTCCTGTACCAGTCACATCAATGTTCACCTTGTGAATATCTTTCTCCAGACATATCACAAGAATATCATCTGTAATCTGTTTAAATTCTGGAACACTAAGATATCCCTTAACCATGACAGACAAGAAGTCATCTACAACATTGATGTCATGATTCGCCATTTTTTATCTCACATTAACCTCTTTGTTATTATAACGTTAGTAACGATAGTAACCTATTATTCAAGAAGCAAGGATTATCGCTGATTATGGTTTGATCATACTTGCCCTTTTGCCTCTTGGCTCAAAAAATCTATCCCATCCCGAATAGATTACGTACTCGAAAACTGACCATGTCATCATAAATCTTAATTAGATCATCAATGGAAAAAGCGGCATTGGCAGAACTTGGATTAGGTGTCACAAAAACATGTGATTTACCTATCATGTGTTTTTGTACTCCCCATGGAATGTCGATTTTGATTCCTTCGGCGTGTTTCAAATAATTCTTATAGGTTCCCATTCCCTGAAACCAGGCAATCTGCGGTTGATACTGAAGTAGTTTTTCTTTTAAGACAGGTGCCCCTTCCCGGTAATCAGCAACACGTAATTTATTTCCCATACTCGTCGGCTTCTTAACCAAATCGGTGAAACCAATATTGTGCTTCTCATACAAACTTTCTATGGCTTCAATCTCAGGCTCTATTGGCACCTCAACAAGTCGTGAGCCGTTCAGTGCTTTCCAAAACCGATTGCGAGGGTTAGCAAAATAAAAACCCGCTTCAACAGATATGGGAGATGGATTAAGACCAATCGACATAAAAAATAATCCATCTCGACAATAATCAGGAAGTGTTTCCATTACTTATATATTCTAATGTTGAAAATAGGTCTGACCCCTTATAACGGAATCTAAGATTACGTCATAAACACCAGAATATCAGCTAAATTGAAAAAGACACTTTGAAAACTGTGACCTGTCCCCTACTATTTGTGCTTTAAATACGGTGCCTGACAATTGAAGAGAACAAAAAGAAGCGACCTTGCAGGGTCTATTGCCTGCTATGCAATGGCCATTGCGTGTTTGGTCGCGTCAATTTATCAAACGCAATTAACGATACAAATATCATCACAGCAGACTTGGGATTATGGAACTGGCAAAGTACAACCATCTTTCTTTTCGGGTTTGTATTTCTCGCTGTACTTGGAATATTTATCCTGCGGTATAAACCAAAATAAACTTGAAACTTAGTAATTATATAAAGGTGTCAGAGACGAGTGGCACTCATTTAAGGCATGGTTACAGGGAAGAACGCTAGGTATATGTCCTTACAGTCATTCTGGCGAATGCCAGAATCTAGTAAAAATGTGTCCGCGAAGCGGACTCGTTTAATTGACTGGATGCTGGAATACTCCAGCATGACAGTATTTTTTTCTTAAGTAAGTAACATTAGTCTCTGACACCTTATAATTTGCGATCTGCAAATAACAAGAGTCGGTTTAATAAAACTCCCATTCGAGTAACCAGCGAAAGGTAAAATCCGGGGCGTCATCATTTAAACCGGCATATGCACCAATTTCCCATTTGACCGGTGTATTGCCCCATCGAGTCTTGCCTAGCATAGCTGGACCAATCGAGTGAGCATCTTCATCACCGTAATATTCAAGAGCGGGTTCCAGTCCGGGTGACAGACGATATTTCAGTTGTGCAGCACCCTTCAGTTCAACTCCGCGTGTCGAAATATCAGACCCAAATTTTTTCTCAACAAAGAAATTGGTGGTGGCGACCCAGTCATTGAATTGCTTCTGGAACAATGGACCAGCCACGACTTCCCAGACATCGCCATCCGTGGATTTTTCCAGTTCGACCAAAAAACCGGCATCAAGCCAGTACTCCCCTTGCTCTGTAAGCTGAAATTTATTTTCAAGTTCTATATCAACGATGTCGAATTGACCGCCGGTTTCTTGTTTACCGATGAGATAACCTTCAACATACCAGAATGAGTTGACCCCATAACCGACACCAAATCTAACTTTATGTTCGTCTTCATCATCGAAATTATGTACTGCACGTGTTTCGATTTCTAGTTCACCTTCGTGAACGTAAGGGTAATAAACCTTATCTACTCCAGCAATAGCGCTCGTAGAAATAAATAATGCACAAATAAAACTCCATAGGAACAATTTCACTGATATAAACCTCGATAAAATAATTAAATTAATTAACTGGAACTGCTGATGACTGTTTGACTACTTGTGACGATCCGACTTTCTGTTTGCCTACCAGATACATCCCACTGCCTATCAGAATCAACGTACCAAAATAAAAACACAGATCAATCATTGTCGGACGTGCCTGATAACCGATTAAGACATGTAGAAATTGCCCGACGACAGAACTCTCTGATAAGAATTCAGACGTGTTCCACAAAGGCTTCAAACTCGGTAACAATCCAGCCTGACTCAAATAGCCCGAAGCTGTCGCTGCCATGCCCGCGGCAAGCAAGAGAATTAACCAGCCGGTCACACGAAACAGTAACGCAGTGGGAATCCGTAATAAGCCTGTATAAAGGAAGAAACCAACGACCATTCCAGCTGCAAGTCCAAGAACACTACCCGTCGCCATTTGCACAACACTCTCGCCACCGGCACTAATCCCATAAAGAAACAAAACGATTTCAGAACCTTCACGCAAGACGGCAAGACCCGCGGCAACGGAAAGAAAATAAAACGGTAAATCACCGGCAGACACTTCATTACCAACACGTTTCAAATTAGCAGTCAGTTCGCGTGCATGGCTAGACATCCAGATGTTATGCCAGGCCAACATAAGTACGGCACAGAAAAGCACACCTGCATTAAATAACTCTTGGCCAATACCTTCAAATGCATCGGCAATGCCACCGGCAAAAAAAGCAACAATGATCGCACCGATGACACCCACTGAAACGCCAGCACCAATCCAGCGATTACGTCCGATGAGCCCGCGTGTTGCTGCAAGCAGAATGGTAATCACCAGTGCCGCTTCGAGTATTTCTCGAAATACGATAACGAACGAACCTATCATGCTGATACGATCTTCATTTGACGATTATTTTGCCCTGGGCGGTGTCTTCATTGAATTCACCAAAAAAACCATACTCACCAGGATCCAGAGGACCGAGAAAGATCTTTGCTTCACTGTTACCGGCTATTATTTTTTCCCGATTCAGTTCATGGCTTTCAAACTCTTCAGGCGTAGGATCTAGATTCTTAACCAGTAGTTTAATCTTCGTACCAGCCGGTATTTCGATGGTGTCAGGGACAAAGTGGTGATCCTTAATGGATACTTCGAATACAGGTCTTTCAGCAGCTACCAAGCCTGAAAAACTGATAAAAAACATAAAAATCAAATACTTCATTACAATCCTCAATTTGTTTAATGTAAATGAGAATGATTATCATATAGATCTATATCAGATAACACAAGTGGAAATTACAGAATATTTTTATGACACACTGGTTACCCGCCGAAGACCCTTTAGCTATTGTGTAAACCGGTTTTATCATCGCGATATCAAAGTGAATATCAGCTGTGCGGACTGAGTAAAATCATTGACCTCTCTTTGTTTCACTGACTAACACGAAATCGAGAGATTGTTTGAAAAAAAAAGGCCGCATAAATGCGGCCTAAAGTTCATGGCTATTATCGTAAATGTTATTTAATAAACAACATTTCAGAATATTTTGGAAATGGCCATGCCGCATGAGGAACTAATGTTTCAAGTGAATCGGCATAGCGCCGAATTTCGTTCATCATTGGGCGAATGTCATCCGCACAATATTTCATGTGTGCTTCCACGGAAGGAAAATCGTGTTCTGTATTAATGGCGGTGGAGAGTAACGAAACTGCTTTCATCATGGCTTCAATGTCTGCAGCCACATTTTTTGCAATACTGCTATCTACGCTGATACCTGCACTCGATGCATTCGCTATTGTTGTTGTCAGTTCAGAGAGATATGTCATCGCCACTGGGTAGAAAGAAGTAGTCGCCATATCAATGCATAACTTGGCCTCCACTTCAATCGTGAGAATATACTGTTCAGAATAAACCTCGTAGCGACTTTCCAATTCAACGGGGCTTAATACTCCTGTTGAGCTGAATAGTGTTTTTACTGATTCACTGAGAAATTCTGGTAATGCGTCGGCTGTGGTTGGAATATTTTTTAAACCACGCTCTTCAACCGCGATGCGATGCCACTCTGAAGAATAACCATCACCGCCGAAAATAGCATTGCCATTTTGTTCCATGAGTTCTTTTAATACTTCGACAACAGCGGAAGTTTGATCCAGCCCTTTGCCAAACGCCGACTCAAGTTTCTCAGCAATCCAGTTCAACGAGTCAGCTAACATGGTATTCATCACGACCAGTGGTCCGGATACTGATTGTGACGAACCTACCGCACGGAACTCAAAACGGTTGCCGGTAAAGGCGAATGGTGAAGTTCTGTTTCGATCACCGGGATCACGTTTAAAATTTAGAATTTGCGAAAGGCCAAGATCCATTACGCCACCGCTTTCGCTGGGAACAATTGCACCCGCCTGAATATCTTTAAAAACTTTTTCAAGTTGGTCACCAAGATAGACTGAAAGTATTGCAGGAGGCGCTTCATTTGCACCCAAGCGATGATCATTGGCTGCGGTTGCTATTGCTGCACGCAACAGTGGTCCGAATTGATGCACACCACGAATTACCGCACCGCAGAACAATAAGAAGTTTAAATTCTTTTCTGGTGTATCACCTGGGTCGAGCAGATTACCCTGAGTGGCGTTGCCCACAGACCAGTTAACATGTTTACCAGAGCCGTTAATGCCAGCAAAAGGTTTCTCATGAAGCAGCGCTGTGAACCCATGTTTTTTGGCCGTATTTTTGAGTACTGTCATTAACAGCTGTTGATGATCTGCAGCGACGTTGGCAGCTTCGAAATAAGGCGCAATTTCAAATTGGCCTGGTGCTACTTCGTTGTGATGCGTTTTTGCAGGAATGCCGAGACGATAAAGCTGATCTTCAAAAGCTTGCATGAAAACTTGTACGCGCTCAGGTATTGCACCGAAGTAGTGGTCATCAAACTGCTGTCCTTTTGCAGACGGTGCGCCAAACAATGTTCGTCCAGCAAGCAAAAGATCAGGACGACTGTTGGCGAAATTCTCGTCGATTAAGAAATATTCTTGTTCTGCACCGCAGCTAGAGTTAAGCGTCGCAATTTCAGTTTCACCCATTAGTGTCAAGACTCTTTGCGCTGCCTTGTTCATGGCCGCGTTAGAACGCAACAGAGGAATTTTTTTATCCAGTGCTTCACCTGTCCAAGACATAAAAACACTTGGAATCATCAGTGTCGCACCATTGGCCGTATGCATGACGTATGCAGGGCTAGTCGGATCCCACGCGGTGTAACCACGCGCAGCATTAGTCATGCGCAAACTGCCGTTAGGAAAAGATGATCCGTCAGGCTCACCCTTAATTAATAAACTGCCAGTAAATTCGGTAATGGTATTGCCGTCGGAATTGGTAATGATGAAGCCATCATGTTTTTCCGCAGTGGCATTGGTCATTGGATAGAAAATATGAGAAAAGAATTTAACGCCTTTGGCCATTGCCCAATCTTTCATCGCCGCAGCAACAACATCAGCCACAGCAAGGTCCAATGGTGTGCCCGTTTGCACGGTATTTTTAATCGCCTTAAACGCGCTCTTCGACAAGCTCTGTTCCATGGTGGAGAAATTAAAGACATCACACGCCCAAATTTCACTTAAAGGTTCTGGTTTTTTTACACTCACAGGCTCAAGTTTTGAGATTGAATTAATCGCCGCAAACCTAGATGCACTTCCACTCATATGCTGTCACTCCGAAATATATTAGCCAATAATTGCAGCATGACTCGACATAAAAGCCGGCATGCTGCTCGTTTGTTCTCACCAAATCTCCTCAGCTTGTGTACCTCGGTCTACATGTCCAAAGAAACATTCACAAGTGGGAATCAAGCAATATAGTGCGCTGCAATATTCGATCCAGAATTGCAGTCAGGCTTAGTTACTCTATAACTATTTGATTTATATCATAATTATTAATTTCGCTAACATGAAGCGTTATGTGCGCTATAAAGTAATGCTCTAAAACAGTGCAATATTTGAAGTGCTCATTTTAGCTTGCACTAATATAGGTCTGGCGCCTTCATTTCTTAAGTATTATCAGGCCAATTTGAAGACGCTTGAGCACAGGTTTTTATATGCTCTGCCCTTGCTAAAGGATCACCTGTAATTGGCAGATCCTTATGTAGTTCTGGATCTGATAATAAACGAACAGCCGCGGCGACTTCATTAGGTTCGACATGTTCTGCAGCCCAACAATCAGCCCTGCGTTCACTGAAAGCAGAATAAAACCTTTCCGGGAAAGCAGGTTCGAGCAATACGTTATGTGCATTAGCATGACTGCGAAAAAACACACATGCATCACCAATCTGCTCACAGATCCCGGAATCGTAGTATACGACTGTGCCGGAACCTCGAGTCGTTCCTAGCTCAGCCATGTACGGTAGGTCGTATGCGCCATGCTCGGTAAAATGTTTACTTGGATGCTTACAGCCGCTAACTGAACAAATAATAATAATTAAGACAAACAGTTTCATTGAATCTGCAAATTAATTTATGTTTATAGAAGATATCACGGCAACAAAATGACTGACAACCCCATTTAAGCCTCATCTGACACGAATAAGACTTACTACCGTCTTTCTGGCGAATGCCCTTACCGTCTTTCTGGCGAATGCCAGAAACCAGTCAATTAAACGAGTCCGCCACGCGGACACTCTATCTACTCGGCTTTGTCTCCTGAGTCGCTCTACCTTCTGCATCCATGCAGTCGTAGATACTGGCCTTCGCCAGCAAGACATGGAGTCCGGAGCGACCAGAATCTAGTCAATTGTACGCCGCAATATTTACGCTATTATTGATTAACTTTAACTCGGCCACAAACTGACAATGTCCATCGACTATTCCATCATTATCCCCGCTTACAACGAGGAAGATTATCTAACGACAACATTGAACGCCCTACAAGAAGCCATGCCACTAGTAGAACTTAGCGGTGAAATCATAGTGGTCGATAATAACTCCAGCGACCGAACAGCTGAGATAGCCGAAGCCAACGGCGTAAAAGTCGTCTTCGAAGCCATCAATCAAATATCACGCGCCAGAAATGCAGGGGCAAAAGAAGCACAAGGCCGTTACCTGATCTTTGTCGATGCCGATACAGTCATACCACATGCCCTATTACAACAGGCCCTGGTCAATCTTGAGAACGGTGAAATTATTGGTGGCGGTGCCTGTGTATCTGGAGATGTGCCACTACATTTCTCAATGCAATGCTTACTCAACTTCTGGAATTTTATTTCAATACAAACCCGAAACGCAGCAGGCAGTTTCATCTATTGCCAACGTGAAGACTTTGAAACCATTGGCGGTTTCAGCGAAGCCGTCTATGCCAGTGAAGAGATCTGGCTATCAAGAAGCCTGAAAAAACTCGGCAAAAAAAGAAAACAAAAATTCTGCATCATCAAACAACCTCCCGTCATCACTTCAATGCGCAAGATTCAATGGTATTCCCCAATGCGTATCTATCTTTATGTATTACTACTCACAGTGTTTCCCTTCACGGTACGCATCAAATCATTATGCACGATGTGGTATAGGAGGCCTTCTTGAATGATATTTAATAAAGAGCTTTGCCCTTCATTCTAGGGAATGCCACCTACAGGAAGTAGAAAATGCCCTTACCGTCATTCTGGCGAATGCCAGAACCCAGTCAATTTAACGAGTCCGCATTGCGGACACTTTATCTACTCGGCTTAGTCTGGAAAATTAGCTCCAAGCATTTTCACCCGAATATGTCCTATACTCGTCCTGAGTCGCTCTACCTCCTGCATCCATGCAGTCGTAGATACTGGTATACACCAGTATGACGGCATCTTTGCTTAAGTAAGTGCCGACTCAATTTCACCCGTCATACTGGTGCATACCAGTATCTAGTAAAAAATACGTCTGCACAGCAGACCCACCCTCAACAGGCATCGTCTTTATACTTCAAATCACGTTCCGCAAAATGTT
>JBLHKO010000010.1:0-44935 GCA_047620145.1 Gammaproteobacteria bacterium
TGACTTTCATCGGTGCAATCCGTGACATGTGCTGTGGCCGTACCACCATTTGCTTCGATGACCGAAACGATTGCATCTAATTTAGATTGTGTTCGCCCAGCGATAAAAACATGCTTGCCGAGTGAGGCAAACCGCTTGCAGAGTGCCCCCCCAAGTCCAGCCTCGGGTCCTACTCCAATGATGATTGCTATTCCCATTCCCATAAATAAGTCCTCTTCTTGCTAGTAAGCGAATAAGCTAATATTTAAGTATAATGCATTAATGAAACTGATTTTTCACCCCGCATCTCCTTATTCGCGTAAAGCCAGAGTTTCGGCATATGAAGCCGGGCTATGGGATGAGTTGGATTTCGAGCAAACGGGTTTCATTTCACCTATTGAACCAAACGCAACAGTCATCCAGGCAAACCCACTTGGTAAAATTCCCACGTTAATTTTAGATGATGGAACGTGTTTGGCCGACTCCAGAGTTATTTGTGAATATTTCGATTCACTTAAAGATGGACTGAAATTGTTTCCGGAAGACAAGACTGAACGTTTTAAGGCATTGACATTACAAGCGCTTGGAGATGGTCTGCTAGATGCTTCAGTGCTCATCCGCTATGAAACCTTGATACGTCCTGAAAGTTTATATTGGTCTGAATGGACTAAAGCCCAAGACTCAAGAATCTCGAGAATACTGGATCATTTCAATACTCAATGTGATGAGTTTAAAGAAAAATTCAATATTGGCACTATCACGATAGCTGTCTGTCTTGGCTATCTAGACTTTCGTTTCCCAGATAATGACTGGCGAGAAGGCAGAGACAATCTGTCGAATTGGTTTAAAGAATTTTCTAATCGTGAATCAATGGTAGTGACTACTCCATCAGCTTAGATAGACCTTGGCCTAAGCAAGTATATCTAGGCAGCTCTAAACCTTGTTTCTATGATAGTCGTTAGGAACTGCATATCATGGTGCAAATTTGATGCCGGGTTTAACCTGAACTCTGAACCATCAAGCCCAATTGATTTATTAGTGTAATTCTTGATCCCAGAAATACAATTTACAGAGCCTATGCCTTTTTCTTTGTCTATAGTGATTTCCCATAAATATCCGTGTGAATCACCGATTAAGAATTTACGTAGAGCATTTATTCCTTTAATTTCACCATCTGATTCGATCATTTCTTCGTCCTCATCTAGTTACATTTTATGTAAATATAATGATTGAAAATGACAGATCTGTAAAAATCATATGAAATATTTATTACATGCTCTTAAAAGTGAAAGATTCAAGCCACTTGTGAAATAAATTTGCATTGATTGATAGTGTCAAAAGTATCGGAATATAGAATGTAGTTTTTCCCATCGCACTCAAAAGTCAGACTAAGACTGCCATTAATACGATTTATATAAGCACTACGAAGACGCACGGTTTTGTTCGTTGCTCGTAAACGCCAAAATTCTTCCAGGATCACATGAGATTTATGCATCGGGATTTTAGTAGGCATAATCTCTTCGGTAAGAGGCGCGAGCAAAGTGGATATTTGAAATTGAGCCATGAACGAGGAATTAAAGACATCTTCCGCAGCAAACATCTTATGACCGTTCGATTCTCCATAGGCCCAGCATGTAAGCTGGTTTTTTGAGAAGTGGATCATTAGACGGCACACACCACGTGAGGAAAGTAACTGTTCTACGATCTCAATTAGCTGAACAATATTATTATCAAATAAGCCCTCTGGTTTGTTTTTGACGAGAGGAAGTCCACGAATTGTAGAGCTAGATTTGTTTGATAATTCATTCTCATTAATAATCTTGTTCATTAAATCCGGCCTAAAATTTACTTAGGGGTAATTTAGGCGACGGGTATGACGGCAATATTAAGAATGAATGAATATTTTACGAATTAGTGAACCTCAGTAATAGATTCTGTTCAGAAGATAAAAAGAAATTATTGTTTTTTTATGCTTATACGTCGGTAGGGTTAATTTTCTGTTGCATCTGCTCAATGCTGATATGTCGTACATCTTTGCCTTCGACAAGATAAATAACATATTCACAAATATTTCGTGCGTGGTCACCAATGCGCTCCAGGGCTCTTGCCGTCCACACTGCATCTATTGAACTGCTGATGTTCCTTGGATCCTCCATCATATAAGTAATTAATTGTCGTAGAATAGCTCCGTATTGTTCATCTGATTCAGGTTCTTTGCCTGCTACTATCAAGGCGTCCTTTGAATCCATGCGTGCAAAAGAATCTAATGCGTCATGCACCATTTTATGTACAAGATTACCCATCGCGTTCATGCCTACATAATAAGCTCGTGGACCCTGTTTTTCAGTTAACTCAATCGCCATTTTGGCAATTTTTTTTGCTTCGTCACCGATACGTTCGAGATCAGTGATGGTTTTAGTGATTGCCATCACCAGGCGTAGATCCCCTGCTGCAGGTTGGCGACGAGCAAGTATCTGTGTGCATTCCATGTCAATCTTGACTTCGTAGGTATTTACCTTGATTTCAGTGTCAATGACATCTTCTGCTAGATTAATATCACCATCAATTAGCGCTTTAAGAGAATTGCTTAATTGTTGTTCAACCAGGCCCCCCATCTCCAGGACTTTTCCACGAACATTTTCCAATTCGTTATCGAATTGACGTGAAATGTGTTGGTGTAATGTTTTGTTTTCCATTGGTCTTGTCTCCGTTATATCTAGCCGTAACGTCCGGTAATATAATCTTCAGTCATTTGTTCGTGCGGGTTGGTAAACAGGGTGCTGGTATCATTAAACTCAATCATCTCACCCATATACAGATAAGCTGTGTAATCAGAGACACGAGCCGCCTGTTGCATATTATGTGTCACGATCACAATCGTATAATCTGATTTTAGCTGAAAAATAAGCTCTTCGATCTTCAGCGTCGAGATTGGGTCAAGTGCAGATGCTGGTTCATCCAGTAATAATATTTCAGGTTCGATAGCAATTGCTCTTGCAATCACTAGACGCTGCTGTTGTCCACCGGATAGACCCATTGCTAGGTCATCCAGTCTATCTTTCACTTCGTCCCATAACGCTGCATTTTTAAGCGATTTTTCAACGGCCGCATCAAGTGTGCGCCGATCATTTATTCCCTGAATACGTAGACCATAGGCAACATTTTCATAGATAGATTTTGGAAAGGGATTTGGTTTTTGAAAGACCATGCCAACCCGTCTACGTAAGTCAGCAACATTGACACCTTTATCAAAAATATCTTCATCCTGAATTTTAATTTCACCTTCTATGCGCACGCCATCGATCAAGTCATTCATACGATTAAAACAGCGTAACAATGTTGATTTTCCACAACCACTAGGACCAATAAAAGCAGTGACTCGTTTTTCAGGAATGTCCAGGCTGATATCTTTCAACGCCTGTTTCTCACTGTAGTAAAGGTTAAAGTCTTTTACACCTATACATAGTTTTTTATTGCCGAGATCGGCCTTATTGGCAGAGTTGACGATGGAGCCGAGATCCATTGCATGGGCAGAACCCTTTCTTGGAACATCGTTGATCACTTCTTCGTTCACTTGCTTTTCTCCAACATAGCTTTCTGTTGATTCTACCAGTCTATCAGTCTTATTCTGCTGCACGATACTTCTCCCGAAGATTATTTCTGATCTTTATTGCGGCCAGATTCAGGATAATAATAATTAATACCAATAAAGTCGCCGTGGCATAAACTAGTGGTCTGGCGGCCTCAACATTGGGGCTTTGAAAACCGACATCATAGATATGAAAGCCCAGATGCATAAATTTTCTATCCAGATGTAAAAATGGAGCGTTGGCATCTATTGCCAAAGAAGGAGCAAGTTTCACTACGCCAACCAACATGAGTGGCGCTACTTCTCCAGCTGCGCGTGCAATTGCAAGTATTAAGCCGGTAATCATGGCAGAAGCTGTCATCGGCAAAACGGTGAGCCACAAGGTTTCAGCTTTAGTTGCGCCCAAAGCCAGACTGCCTTCTCGTATTTCTCTAGGAACACGTGAAAGACCTTCTTCGGTTGCCACTATTACTACAGGGACTGTCAGGATAGCCAAGGTTAATGAAGCCCACATTAAACCAGGAGTCCCAAAGGTTGGGGCAGGTAATGATTCTGGGAAAAATAACTGATCGATAGAACCACCGAGAAAGTAAACAAAAAACCCCAATCCAAAAACGCCATAAACAATGGAAGGTACACCAGCAAGATTATTGACTGAAATCCGGATGAGTCTTGTGATTGGACCCTGTGTGGCATATTCGCGTAAGTATACTGCGGCTATCACACCAAAAGGCGTGACCAGAATGGCCATGATAATGACCATCAGAACGGTGCCAAAGATAGCCGGAAAAATACCACCTTCGGTATTGGCTTCGCGTGGGTCATCACTCACGAATTCCCACAGCTTTTCAAAATAGAAACCTATCTTTCCGAAGATACTTAAGTTGTTTGGTTGATAAGCCCTGACGATTTTTGACAAAGGTATCTCAACCTCTGACCCGTCAGAAAGTCTGGCGACAATACTATCCTTGTATGAGTCAGCGTAGAGCCTGGCAAGTTGGTCGGTGTAACTGTTATATTCAGATTGAAGTGCATCACGTTCATTGTTTACGGAGGTTAATTCGGGTCCCTGTTTTATCCCTTCAAGTTCAAGTCCACGTTCTTTTAGTCGCAGACGTTCCATTTTGTAATTAATTGCACCAATCAGATTCTTTTCGATATCGCGAATTTCATCAAAGATAATATTATTTTTTTCAACGGTATCAAGAAAGCTTTGCCAAAGGTCGTCTTGGGAATGTGTTATCTGTCCTTCACTTTTTAGCTCGTGAAGGAAGCCGTAGAAATTCCCCCACTCACGCCGTTCGATGACCATAACATTTTCAGGATAGGTAATATTCTGCATGGTATTCGCTTGTATCCAGCGAAAGTCCAGTCTGAGAATATCCCGGTTGCCAGTTTTTATTAGATGTCTTTTAACCAGACCATGATCGGCCTCCTCTAAAGGCACCCCCGCACGTGAAGCAGAAACAGTTTCTTCGTCGACAATCTCGCCCATCAGTTCTATGACTTCATTATCATTATCCTGATATTGGAACTGTGCTACAGGCGTTGGCCAGAAATGTCCTAATCCTCTTGCGGCAATTAAAAAGACTAAACCTGCAACCATCAAAACACAGACTGTGACTGCTCCTGCATTCAACCACACGTAAGGTACACCTGTTGCAAACCATTTCTGTATTCTCTTCATATTTATAAACTACTGTATTTAACTCTCAGACGTTGCCGCACCACTTCAGCAATCGTGTTAAAAACAAAGGTCGCCATAAACAAAACCAGTGCTGCCAGAAACAGGATACGATAATGAGAACTTTCAACTTCAGCCTCTGGCATTTCAACCGCAATATTGGCGGATAGTGCACGGAATCCTTCAAAAATATTCATATCCATAATGGCTGTATTACCAGTGGCCATGACCACGATCATGGTTTCACCGACGGCCCGACCTAAACCAATCATAATCGCAGAGAAGATGCCTGGACTTGCAGTGAGCAAGATAACCCTGACCATGGTTTGCCAGGGTGTGGCACCTAGCGCAAGTGAACCGATGGTTAAATGCTTTGGTACACTGTAAACAGCATCTTCACTGATGGAGAAAATGGTTGGAATCACAGCAAAGCCCATTGCCAAACCAACGACAAGGGAATTACGTTGATCAAAACCAATACCCATTTCGGTGTTCAGCCACAAAGGCATATTGCCACCAAAAAATAGATTCTCTATTGGTGCACTGATTGCGATAGAGAAAATGGTTGTGAGGATTATGACTGGAATTAATAATGCAGCCTCAAAACCATCAGGAACCTTATGTCTTAACTCACTTGGTAGTTGTCCCCAAAGTGCAGCGACGATAAGAATACTGATCGGGATACTAAAAATTAGAGCAAAGATGCCTGGTAAATGTGTTTCTACAAAAGGTGCTAACCAAAGACCCGCGAGAAAACCAAGAATCACCGTAGGTAAGGCTTCCATGATCTCGATAGTCGGTTTAACGTAACTACGCATCCGCGGCGACATAAAATAGGCGGTATACATGGCACCAAAAATCGCCAAGGGAACAGCAAATAACATGGCATAAAATGCTGCTTTGAAGGTACCGAATGCCAGAGGCGTTAAGCTAAATTTCGGTTCAAAATCACTGCTGGCGGATGATGATTGCCAAATGTATTCCGGTTTATCACGACTTTCATACCAGACCTTGCCCCATAGTGATTGCCAGGATATCTCCGGATGTTCATTATCAACATGTAAATACTCAAGTTGGTTTTGATCGTTTTCGATGAGTACGGCATTTGCCCGTGGCGCCATGGCCAAAAATTGCAGTGGCTGCTTGCCTATCTCTTGCAGCTTTACAGTTCGGTGTGCAGTTGTGTGGTAGAGCCCAATACCACCATGATCATCAACTGCGGCAAAACCTTTACGAAAGTATTCAGAGGCAATCGCCGTGATGGGGTGTTCCTGTTCTTCAAAGCTACGAATCAGTTCCAGTGTGTAGTTGTTTTCTTTATCTCTGACTGGAAACCACTGGGAAATGCGGCCAGCACTATCACCGACTAATATGGAGATGCCACCGCTTAGAAATTCCAGGCTGGTAATCTTGACACCATCTGCAACTGCGCTGACTTTTTGTACCAGTCTCGGCTCGCTTTTATCACTGACATCAAAATAATAGATAAAGCCTTTGTCATCTGCGATGTAAAGTTCTCTTGCTTCTATATCCAGCTTGATAAATTCGATACCTGCGGAATGCACTGGAATGATGCTATCAGTACGTGTGAGTTCTACCTCGTCACTCAGCATGGATTCTTCTGCGAGCACATGGACCATCATGACGCGCATGTCTTCCATCAGTGCAACAAAAGTGGATTGTTCTTCCAATGATTGCACAGTGATTTGCCTGATTCCTTGTCCTAAAGCATCAATTTGAATCGGATCCTCACCCAGAGGATAATGAATAAAGGGCGTGATCAAACGAACATCATTTGGATAAGACACTTTGTATTCGTGTTGAAATAACAGAGCGTTCCCATTTGATAAGCCAAGCGCCATGGTTCGGGTAGAGGGGTCTCCTGCTGAAACACTAGAAACTTCTGCTCCCGAGGGAAGTGGTAAATCAAAACTTTCCCTGACTTGTCCATTCTTGGCATCGAAAAATACGGCCTTCGCATCCAGCTGATTGTTTGTCGTCACGCGCAATCCGACCTCACGCTGTTCTTCCATGGCATACAATAATGTTTCTGCCTGAGCATCCCCGGGCGCGCTAAAACTGGCAATTCCTTCAATATGGGCAGGGCGAAACATGGGTACAACGACATAAAACAGATAAAAAGCGATGAGGACGATGGCAAGGATCACACTAACTCCGCCAAAAGCCATGAGATAGCGTGTCATGACATCCTTGATATCACGCCATTTGCGGTATTTTTTTGCTGCTACCGTATTGAAATCAGGCAGGAAATTATCAGTGGTTGGGGATTCTTCAGTGCTCATTGCGTAAGTGTATGGGGGTATTGTTACAGTTTTGTTAAAATGGCCGTGGTTGCTTGTGAATGGTTGGGTAATAATGTGATATTAATGGCTGGTTTCAAGGTAAGCGGGGGTATCAAGATTGAAGGTTGATATACTGCTATCGACCCAATGTATGGACTCCACCAAACTAAATTGATTAGGCTGGTGTCGACCAAAACAAAGGAGTCCATATACGGACATTCAAAATCTAGAATTGATTAATTTATGCCCCATAACCAGTTTCAACATTTGGCTAATTAATAAGATGTCTGGATTAACTCTGTCTTTATCATCGTTGTAACACTACAATTAATTTCATAACAACTTTATGTCGCAAATTAGGGAGAAATATCTTGGTTAAAGTATACGGCTTAGGCCTGTCATTTCCGGTGAACCGAGTTCGGATGTGCTTGAATGCAATTGGTGTGGACCACGAATTTGTAATTATAAATCCACTTGCGGGTGAGACTCAAACCGAGGAATACCTAAAGATAAATCCATCGGGCAAGATCCCGGCAATCGATGACGATGGCTTTTATCTGTTTGAAGGTAATGCCATTATGAAATACCTTTGTCGTAAGCATAATTCTGATTTATATCCTACTGATATAGTCGAACAAGCACATGTTGATAAGTGGCTAGATTTCATCATCGCTCACCTCAACAATGGCTTAGCAAAAGTTTTCTTTAATAAGATCGTCGCAGGTCTTGTCGGCGTCGAATCCGATGAAAAATCTATGCAAGAAGGCTATGGTTTCCTGGAACGTTTCATGACAGTTATTGAAAAACAATTAGGAATCACCCCATACCTTGCGGGCGATAATATGACGATAGCTGACATTGCACTACTGGCCACCATTGACCCGTTTGAAGTTATCGACATTAAACTTTCGGATTACCCAAATGTCGCGAAGTGGGCAAGCAAGCTAACAAGCCAACCTTTTTACACGAAGGTACATGGTTCATATAAAGAAACGCTTGATGCTGCAATGGCAGGTTAAACCTTTACAATGAAGCTATTTAGCGGATTACTCTTGCTGGGTTTTGCCTCTTCAGCAATGGCTGCTGGGAAATCTGTTATTTATAAGATTAATGGCGAGACCTTTGAAGGTTATTACACATCGCCCGTTGCTGATGCACCTCTAGTTTTACTTTTACACGATTGGGACGGGCTGACTGATTACGAGGTTAAACGTGCTAGTTTTCCAGCTAAATAAGACGCTCTATTTTAGAATCTAAACCTTCTGCTATCGACCGGTTGAAATGGCAGTATGAAACGTAATATTAATATGTATTTGAAAAGCTGCATATTAGATATAGTTATTTGAATTCTGCTTTTCATTTCAGTAAACAAACTAAAAGTTTACGCTGTTGTTATTACATCTAGGCATGCAAAGAGCCGCTCCTGCGCATCCCACTATAATGGCGGGCATGGGACGTCGTCCATGCGCCCGCGGCATACGACCGCCAAGGATAGCGGAAGTGCGGAAAATGCAGGAGCAATTTTTGCCCGTACATCCTGTACATAGCCGTTCTCGGACTCCTGTCCTTCTCGGCATAAGGCCATCCATGGCCATCGTCGTTTGTGTGTATCCTGCACAAACGACATACATTACGTCCCTGTAAATAAAAAAGCCCCGCAAGAGCGGGGCTTCTCCCAAATAGCATCAGGGGGGAGGAGACACTTTTGGGATGTTACTGACTACTGACTGCTTGCTACTTTTGCTGCTAATTTATCCATTTCGTTGCTGGCAACTTTTGCGGGTAATGGAATATAACCATCTTTAACCACGACTTCCTGACCTACTTTTGAAAGAACCATTTTTATGAATTCATTTTCCATTGGTCCAAGTGGTTTATTAGGATGTTTATTTACATAGACATACAGGAAACGACCTAAAGGATAGTTACCTGCTGAAGCTGCTTCTGGTGTGGCAGGGATAAATTCACCGCCATCCTTTTTGGTTAAAGGAACTGCTTTTACGCCTGAAGTCTTGTAGCCGATGCCAGAATATCCCAGGCCATTAATTGATTTGGTGATACCCTGAACCACTGAGGCAGAACCAGGTTGTTCGTTTACAGTATTTTTGTAATCGCCTTTACATAAAGCCTCTTCCTTGAAGTAACCGTAGGTACCAGAAACAGAGTTGCGGCCATAAATTTGAATTGGACGGTTTGCCCATTCACCTGTGAGGCCAAGTTGGCCCCATGTAGTGATGTCATTGGCGCCGCCGCATTTACGGGTGGCAGAAAACATTGCATCAACCTGAGGAATACTCAAGCCTTCAATTGGGTTGTCTTTGTTGACATAAACGGCCAGCGCATCAATTGCGACGGCGACGGCTGTAGGCTTGTATCCATGTTTGCTTTCGAATGAGGAAATTTCTTTATCCTTCATCTTACGGCTCATTGGTCCGAAGTTTGAAGTGCCTTCTGTCAGCGCTGGTGGTGCAGTTGATGAACCGGCTGCCTGAATTTGAACATTAACATTTGGATACAGACGTTTGAACTCTTCTGCCCATAGGGTCATTAGGTTAGCTAACGTATCTGAGCCAACACTATTAATGTTACCTGATACACCGCTGGCTTTACTGTAATCTGTCAGCATCGGATCAACATTCTCAGCCAAGGCTTGACCGGATATGCTCATGGATGCAGCGACAATGATTGCATACAATTTACTTTTCAACATTTTAGCTTCCTCTTTAAAAAGATTTAATGGTTAATTCGTTTCGTGAGGCGATTATGATTGTAAGAAATGACACTTAGGTGAAAGGATTGTGACAATTATGTTACAGAGTGTTTTTTGCTGTTTTGATGTCATTCCTGCGTATGCGTACTACACCCCTATCGTCATGCTGGTGCATACCAGTATCCAGTAGAATAAACAAACACCTTATATTAACTAGATACTGGTATGCACCAGTATGACGTCTCCCATTAATTACATTCAATTTGATGCTGTTAATATCCAGTCAGCTTGAGGGGGATAGGTGATTAATTTGCAGCCAGTGTTTTATGATCTTGCTTTTCTTTTATGACGATACTGCTTATCGGAAAATCACAACGAAAGTTTGAACCTTCATTTAGTTTGCTCTCTATGTGAAGTGATCCATTGTGATTGGCTAAAACATGCTTGACGATCGCGAGACCCAGTCCGGTACCTCCTTGTTCTTTTGATCTCCCAAGATCAGTGCGGTAAAAACGTTCGGTAAGTCTGGGTATATGTTCTGGTGGGATACCAGGTCCACTATCAATAACTTCAAGATGGGCGCCTTCACTATCCTGATACCAGCGGATACGGATAGGTGATTTGTCTGGTGTGTATCGCACTGAATTGAATATCAGGTTAGAAAAGGCACTGTAAAAATCTCGTTGATTACCCTTAAGCCATAATGAAGGATCCGTTTCCAGATAGATTATATGTTGTCGTTCTCCGTCCAGTGTCAATGCTTCTTGATGGATGTTCTCCAACAGTTTTGACACAGCAATTTCTTCCTTGTGTTCGTTAGGCGATTGACTTTCCAATGTCGAGAGAAGTAATAAATCTTCTATCAGACGTTGCATGCGCGAGGCCTGATGACGCATTTGTTTGATACGTGGTAACCATTCTTCAGGGCATTGATCATTATCATCATCAAAACTTTCAAGGTAGCCGGATATTACGGTTAACGGAGTGCGCAATTCGTGCGAGGCATTGGCAATAAAGTCCTTACGCATCTGCTCTATTTGATGAACGGTTGTGATGTCTCTAACAAACAATAGTTTTTGTGTTTCACCATAGGAGCTAATGCGATACTCCAGCTTGAGGTTTGGCACGATGGACGATGCCATCTGTAAACCCTTGTTGAGTTCTCCCTCATCCTTACTTCCAAGATAACGTTGCAAGCGCGGGTGTCTGACAAGATTTACAATTCTTAGCCCACCATCTTGTGGCCATTTAATGCCCATGTACTCATAGGCTTTATCGTTGGCCCATTCGATTTCACCATGTTCTCCAAGAATAATTGCGGCATCTGGGATGGCTGCTGTCGCATTTTGAAACTGCTTAAGAAATCCGGAGAGTTTTGACTTACGTTGATTATGCCGTTTGCGTAAGTAATCAATTTCTCTGCAAATGTCATCGACAATACCTGGTTGAGAAGGCGGGACATGTTCTTTTCTTTTTCTTAACCACAACAGGAGCTCTTTAAAAACACGATACTGCCATATAAAAAAGAGGGAAAATCCTGAGGTAAATACGATGACATACTGCTCTGTGATCCATGCTACAAACAGGCAGACCATGAAAAGAGCAAAAAATCGCCAGGAGTCTCTGTTCATCTTTATAGATCAATGATTAACGTGTTGAAAACCGATAACCTACACTGCGTACAGTTTGAATATAACGGTCATATTGAAAGGGTTCTAATATTTTGCGTAAGCGCCGAATATGAACATCAACAGTACGCTCTTCAACATAAACATTTTCTCCCCAGACTTGATCCAGTAATTGTGCTCGACTGTATACTCTTTCCGGATGTGTAATGAAAAAATGTAATAATCTAAATTCGGTAGGGCTGAGTTCAATTTTTTCATCATTAGCGGTGACACGATAGGTCTCAGGATCGAGAACCAGACCCTCGACTGTTATTACGACAGTGTCATTTGGTGTGCTACTTCGTCGTAATACTGTTTTTACTCTTGCCAGTAATTCCTTTGTAGAAAAAGGCTTGGTGATGTAATCATCAGCGCCAGTCTCAAGACCACGAACCTTATCGTCTTCACTACCTCTGGCGGTGAGCATAATAATGGGAAGTTCTTTAGTTTCCGGGACACTTCGTAAACGTCGGGCATAGTCAATTCCACTCATGCCTGGGAGCATCCAGTCTAATAAGACCAGATTTGGCAACTCTGTTTTTATTATGTCTCTTGCTTCTTCAACATCTCCCGCTTCGATACAGGTGTAACCTGCTTTCATCAAGGTATAACCTAGCATCTCACGAATCGCTTCTTCGTCATCTACAATGAGGATCTTTTCTTTTCCTGTCGCCATTTTCGTGTCCTGCATGATGCGGATTAGATAATAGATTTATTACAGCATCATTACAGTCATTGAGTATAGCCTAATCGTTAACCATTCTTACATGCATCTTAAACCAGATTATGAAGTTACGTCATGGGTTCTTAACCTATTTTTAACAATCTTGTCATATTAGTTTCATCTGACTGCAACAGATGCGCCGTATCTTAGGCATCCTCAGATTTGAGGTGGTCTCGTTTTTGGAGATGCACATAAAAGTATTTTAAAGAAATTTAATGTTAAGGAGAAAAAACAGTGTTAAATAAAACACGTCTTATAAATCTTTGTGGTGCGATGCTGATCGGGATGAGTGCTGCAATCTCAACTCAGGTATATGCGAACAATGAAGCAATGTTGGATCTGTTAAAGATTCTTAGGGATAAAGGCAGTATCAGCAACGATGAGTATCAACTGCTTACAAGCGCATCTAAGGCCGATGGTGAAAAAGTTGAAGGCAAACTAAACGAAGTTACAGCTGACGTTAAAGAAAAAACCAAGAATATGGCTAAAATTACAACCGAAGGTAAATTCAAGATTGAATCTCAAGACGGTCAACATTCATTTCAACCGATTGGTCGTATCTTCTGGGATGCGATGAATACTGATTCTGATGGTTCTGCTGCTATTTTTGCTGGTGGTACTGAGTTACGTCGTGCCCGCCTTGGTTTTGAGGCACAATATTTTAAACACTGGAAGTCAAAACTCGAATATGACTTTGCAGGTGGGTCGGACGTATCTTTAAAAGATGGCTGGATCAGCTACGACAATAAATTTGGTTTGGTTGATAACAGTAATTTCGATATTAAAGTTGGTCAACATCATGTGCCTTTTGGTATCACGACCATTAACAGTAGTAAGAATATGACATTCGCCAGACGTCCATTATTCGCTGATGGGCCATTGCAACCTGCTCGTCAAGCGGGGGTGGCTGCAAAGATTCATGATGACAACTATCGTTGGCACCTCAATGCTGGCGTTTTTTACGATGAACCAGACGATGGGACAACGGGTGGTCCGGGTGAAAATCGTGTGACTGCTTCTATACGTGCCACGGGCATTCCATTCATGACAGACGAAAAACACATGTTACAAGTGGGTGCCTCTTACATGTATATGGATCAGAACGACACTCCGTTTAGAGTTAGACAACGCGCAATTACACATAAAGATACTGCACGGATGTTCGATACGGGAAGTATCGCCAATGGCGGAGTTGATAGCGTTGATGCTTTTGATCTGGAAGCATTGGTAATTTATGGTCCATTCTATGCCCTTGGTGAATATGTTCACTGGAGTGTAGATGGCGGTACAGGGCCAGCACTCGGTACTGATTTTGACTTAAGTGGTTGGTCGATTGAGGGTGGCTGGTTTATTACTGGGGAGTCCAAGAAATTCAAGGGTGCGGCGATGGATGGTATCTCACCTAGTCGTCCATTTCCTGGTGGTCCGGGGGCATGGGAAGTTGCTGCCCGTTTTGAAAATCTTGACCTGAATGATACTGATGCAGGGATTATCGGTGGTGATGGTGATGTATTTACCGTTGGTATGAACTGGTATCCGATTAAGAATGTTCGCTTCATGCTTGATTACAACAAGCTGACAGATTTTGATCGTACTGGTGATCCTAATGACGGGACTAACCCATCATCGATTACCATGCGAAGTTCAGTTTATTGGTAAAGTTTTACTATTTAATTCCTAACTAAATCTCGCTTCGGCGAGATTTTTTTATTGCCAGATATTTGTCGCTAGAATTTCTTGATCAATGTAAAATTTAACTGCTAGGCACATACAAAAATAAAAGGTAACAATAATGCCATTAGTTAATATATCAATATTAAAAGGTAAATCACCCGAGTACATTAAAGCTGTTGCCGATGGAATTAATTCTGCTGTCATCGAAACTATGGCCTTCCCTGATGATGATCGATATCAGATCATTCATGAACTTGAACCACATTGTTTGCAATTGCAGGAGAGGGAGGGAGATCGTGTGATGATGCACCTGACTATGAGGGCAGGGCGATCGAATAAATCGAAACAAGCTTTTTACGCCAAAGTCGTTGAGAACCTTGCCGCCGATCCAGGGATTGATCCGGCAAATGTATTAATCACCATTGTTGAAAATCACGATATCGATTGGTCGTTCCGTGATGGTGTTGCTCAGTTCGTAGTTTAAAATCGAGATACGAAATAAGAATCAATCCGTACAGCCATAAATAGTCTCTAATAAGCGAATGAATTCATTTTACTTATTCTAAGTAATAGCATGTTTAATGTCGGATATATATCCGCAATTAATTTGACCGTAATTAAGAAAGTTTGTGACTACAAACCGGACATGCTGGATCTTTATTGAGTATTGCGGTGTGCCATTCCATATGCATGACGTCCACAAGTAATAACCTGCCTTCCAGTGTTTTACCGAGATCCATAATAATTTTCATGGCTTCGCAGGCCTGTATACTGCCGACGATCCCGAGTAGAGGCGAGATCACGCCATTCGCGGTACAGGTTTGTTCCACTTCGGCTTCGTTACCATACAGACAACGGTAACAAGGCGAGTCCTGGTGCTGGCTATTGAAGACACTGACTTGAGCTTCGAAGCGAATCGCTGCACCTGATACTAAAGGTGTCTTATGTTTGACACAGGCATCATTAATCGCAAATCGAGTTTGAAAATTATCACTGCAATCGACAACCACAGTGGCTAACTTTACTTGCTCTTCTAATGCCGCATCTTCAATCTTGTGATTAATGGTTGTGATATTGATTTCAGGATTAAGCTCAAGCAGATGTTCTTTGGCGGAGTCGACCTTGAGCCGACCAATATCTTTGGTTGCGTGGACTATTTGTCTCTGTAGGTTGGAGATATCAACTTCATCAAAATCGACCAGCACAAGATGACCGACGCCAGCAGCCGCCAGATAAACAGATGACGACGATCCAAGTCCGCCCAGGCCTATAATCAAAACGCGTGCATCAGCCAGTCGCTGCTGACCTTCTGCATCTATTTCCGGCAGCATCATTTGTCTGCTATAGCGTAATAATTTATCGTTATCCATAATAGTTTTTTCTAGTTAATTAGATGCATGACCTAAAGTAATTCTATCGTGCCCGGATAAATCCTGAAATGTTTTAATCTGCTTGAAGTTGTGATTCTGAAAAGTCTCTTGAACTAGTGATTTTTGATCATAGCCGTGCTCAATCAATAGACAAGCTTCACTGGCAAGATAGGCTTTGGTATTCTCAAGAATCATATTAATCGCTTGCATGCCATCGGTTCCTGCAACTAGGGCAAGTTTTGATTCAAATCGTACATCTCCTTGCTTTAAATGTTCGTCACCCTGTTTTATATAGGGAGGATTGCTGACAATTAAATCAAATTTTTGTGGAGGAATATTTTGGTACCAGTCACTGTGATAAAACAGAATGTTTTTTAGTTGATGTGTTTCAGCATTTTTCTTCGCTATGGCAAGGGCATTTGCATTGATATCTGTCGCAACGAGATTGCAGTGTGGTCGTTCAGAGGCAATCGCAATAGCGATGGCACCACACCCTGTGCCAAGATCCAGAATGTTAAATTCTGCGCCCTTGGGAATTTTCTGTAGTGCTGTTTCTACTAATAGTTCTGTTTCGGGCCGAGGAATCAGGGTGTCTTTATTGACAGTCAATTGCAGAGACCAGAACTCTTTCTTGCCTGTGAGATGGGCTATGGGGTGACCTTGTTGCCGTTGTTTAATCAAAGACTGAAACAATACTGTTTTATCATCAGCTACGACTTGCTCTGGATGTGAATAAATTTTCGAACGACTAAACTGCATGACATCACAGAGTAATATTTCCGCATCCAGTCGCGCACTCTCAGAACAATTTATGCCTTGCTCCGCTTTTTGTAGTAGTTCAATAACGGTTGCCATTGTTCAATTAGATTTATGATCTTATTCGGCAAGCGCGGCTAATTGATCTGCCTGATATTCGCTGATTAAGGGATCAATCACCATATCGATATCACCTTCAAGGAACTCATCAAGTTTATATAAAGTCAGATTAATACGGTGATCTGTGACACGTCCTTGAGGAAAATTATAAGTGCGTATTCTCTCCGAACGATCACCACTTCCTACCAGACTTTTGCGTTCTGCTGCTTGTTCTGAAGTTTGCTTTTCCCGCGCGGCTTGTGTGAGTCGTGCTTGTAATAATGACATGGCGCGGGCTTTATTTTTGTGTTGAGAACGTTCATCCTGGCATTCAACAACGACTCCGGTTGGAAGATGCGTCAATCGAATAGCAGAATCAGTTTTATTCACATGTTGCCCGCCAGCACCAGAAGCGCGAAATGTGTCTATTCGTAAATCAGAGGAACTGATCTCGGTTTCGCCGACATCGGCGATCTCGGGCATGACGGCTACGGTACATGCAGAAGTATGAATACGTCCTTGAGACTCTGTCTCTGGCACACGTTGTACACGATGTGCGCCTGATTCGAATTTCAGTTTCGAATAGGCCCCATCTCCAATAATTCGCATAATAACTTCTTTGTAGCCGCTGAGATCACTCAGAGTCTGACTCATCATTTCAACTTGCCAGCCGCGGAGTTCAGCATAGCGGGTATACATCTTTAATAATGTCCCTGAAAACAAGGCAGCTTCTTCACCGCCTGTACCCGCCCGAATTTCAAGGAATATATTGCTATCATCTGCCGGGTCTTTTGGCAGCAATAGCACTTGTAATTCATTTTTCAAAGATTCATTTTTTTCTTCGACAAATTTTAGTTCTTCATGTGCAAGTTCACGAATTTCTTTATCACTATCATTCATCATTTCTTTTGCTGAGGCGATGCTTTCCAGTGTGTTCGTATAATTTTCAAAGCTTGCAACGACAGGTTTTATATCGGAATGTTCCTTAGCGTATTCACGAAATTTATTTTGATTATTGATAACGTCAGGATCAGACAATAACGCTTCCAGTTCTTGTAAGCGCTCGCTTAGATTATCCAGTTTGTTCAGTAGACTTTGTTTCATGTAATTTAATATTAATCGTTAACAGCAAAAATTAATAAAGCTTAAAATTAGGTAAATTAAAAAATAGGGGGAGAAAGTGAATAGCCTGGCCAGGCTATTTTTTCGGATCTTGTGTGGAGTGATCAGTATCCAGGTTAAACAGTTCGTAGGCAGCAGAGAGCAAATCACTTCTTCCTTCTGCGCCAGCAGCACGTAACTGGCTGCTCGGATAGTGAATTAACTTATTGGTTAAGCTGCGAGTTACATCTTGTAACACCTGTTCAGGATCTGCACCTTTTTGTAATTCTTTTTGCGCCAGCATAAACACTTCTTCCTGTATGGATTGTGCCTGGTCGCGTATTGCGCGTATGGTTGAAACCGCATCCAGCGAACCTAACCAATCCATAAAATGTGTGACTTGTGTATCGATAATTTCTTCTGCTTGTAACGCCGCTTTTTGACGACTGCGTAAGTTGTCTTGAATAACATTCTTTAGATCATCGACCGTATACAAATAGACATCATCCAGATCGCCTGCTTCCGGCTCAATGTCACGCGGAACAGCGATATCCACCACGAACATAGGTCTATGTTTACGTGCCTTAATCGCACTTTCAAAAGCACCTTTCCCCAGGATGGGTAACTGGCTTGCCGTAGATGAAATAATTATATCGGCTTCTGCCAGATGTTGCGGAATATCACCAAGCGTGATGGCATACGCTGAATATTCGCTGGCCAGATGTTGTGAACGTTCAAAGGTCCTATTGGCAATGATCATACGAGCAAGACCGTTCTCATGAAGATGTCTGGCGGTGAGTTCGATGGTATCCCCGGCGCCGATTAATAAAGCAGTGCGTCCGGAGAGATCGCCAAAAATCTGTTGTGCGAGTCTAACGGCGGCAAATGCGACAGAAACAGGATGACTGCCAATGGTTGTTGTGGTTCTTATTTCCTTAGCAACTTTAAATGAGTGTTGGAAAAGTCGGCCTAATAATTTACCAATGCTGCCGGCCTTGAGTCCGGCTTGATATGAAGATTTTAACTGTCCTAATACTTGTGGCTCGCCAAGCACCATAGAATCCAGACCACTGGCGACGCGTAGTATATGTTTAACGGCATGTGCATCGGGGTGCGTGTAGAGAAAAGGTGCCAGTTGTTCCTGTTTCAGACCATGATATTCAGATAGCCATTTGATGGGAATTTTGATGGAAGGGACATTTCTGGCTTCTTCCAGGTTGCAATAGACTTCAGTTCGATTGCATGTTGACAATATGGCCGCTTCATTCACCCCTTGCTGGTGAGTAAGTTCACTCAATGCTTCAGGCACGTCGTCGCTGCCGAAGATGACCTTTTCTCGAAGATCAATCGGAGCCGTGGTGTGATTTATGCCAAAAGCCAAGATAGTCATATTTAATATAAGCGTTTACTAACGTAGTACCTGTCAATTCTGAGTGATGAAGTTGCGGAAAACAAGGGCAAAAGGCTAGATACCCAAACCATCTCGTCTTGCTGAAACCCATATTTCCAGATGGTTTGGGTATAAAATTCAGATTCTTGTCTTGAGTTGCCAGCCTTGAAAATAAGGGCATAATGGCAATGATGTAGCTATCGATTTTTAGCTGTGGAAGCGGTTTAATGGAACAATTATCCACAACGCAGGGTCTCTTTAATACAGGAGACATTAATATATATTGTTAAAGTATCAGAATTGGATATAAACAAGTTAGCATAATCTTATGAATAATAGATTCCACACAATACAAGCTCGTTTCGCAGGAATCATGCCTTATGGTTTGATGGCCATTGCGGCGTTACTGTTCAGTGCCTGTACCGCTATTCCTGATCAGGCTTCTGATCAATCCGGGGAAGTGAATGCGGTGTCTGAACAGACGTTGCCGATAAATAAAGGTGAGCAGGAAACCGCAAAGGAAATAGCGAAGAAATTAGAACCAGTTCGGCCCAAGATTGAATTGACCGAAGATATTCTCTACAAAATACTGGTGGCCGAGATAGCCGGACAGAGAGATCAGCTTAATGTCTCGATTGATAATTATCTTGAGCTGGCACGTACAACTCGGGATCCAGAGCTTGCCAGCAGAGCGACTCGCATAGCTGTTTACGCACGTGATGATGTCGCTGCGAAAGAAGCGGCTCAGCTATGGGCAGAAATTGATCCTGACAATTCGGATGCACATCAGGTTCTAGCGGTGATGGCAGTCAGACAGGGCGAGACAGATAAGGCACTGGAGCATCTTAAGGTTATCCTGAAATCGAGTGGACAAGAAACGAGTCTGAGTCAACAACTATGGATGGTGGCCAATCTTCTTAGTCGAGAAAAAGACAAAGTGCACGTTAAGTCGATATTGGAAGAATTGATGGCCGGCGAGCAGGATGATCCGGAAATACTATTTGCCTATGCGCAAGTGTTGACCCGATTGGCTGAACTACCCAAGGCGCGTGAAGTCCTTGAGCGAGTGTTGCTGTTGGAGCCTGAAAATGAAACTGCTGCGATGACCTATGTGGCGGTATTGAATCAACAAGGTTATGAAGATGAAGCACTGTCATGGTTGCAGAACGTATTAAAGAAAGACGAGGATAATTTTAATCTGCGTATTTTTTATGCACGGTTGTTGACTGACCTTAAACGTTTTGAAGATGCGCGCGAACAATTTGAAATACTGGCCGCACAAGACCCGAAAAATCCTGATGTGTTGTTCTCCTTGGGCTTGTTATATTTACAGGCAAACAAACTGGATGATGCTGAAAGTTATTTCATTCGCCTTTCTGAAACCAAAGGCCATGTGGATGACGCAAGTTATTATTTGGGAAGAATTGCTGAAGAAAGATCCGATTTAAAGAAAGCCGGGGATTGGTATCGAGGCGTTTCCAGTGGTAATAATTATTTTGATGCGCAAATGCGCATAGGATTGATGTTGGGCAAGCAGGATAAAGTTGAAGAGGCGCGGGCACATTTGTCCAGGATCAAAACGCAAAGTGATCAAGAAATAAATGTTTTGATACAAGCGGAAGCGGAGATGCTATCTGAAGCCAAGCGTTATGAAGATGCGTTGGTGATTTATGATAAAGCGTTAGAAGATAGGCATGATGCAGATTTGCTTTATTCGAGAGCTATGCTGGGAGAAAAAATGGATCGCCTGGATATATTAGAAAGGGATCTTCGGGCCATCATCGCAGAGGATGCTAAAAACTCACAAGCATTAAATGCCCTGGGCTACACACTTGCTGACAGGACGGATCGTTACGATGAAGCCTATGGCTATATCAAGCAAGCGTTGGAAATTAGCCCGAATGATTTCTACATCCTCGATAGTATGGGTTGGGTTTTATATCGGCAAGGTCATTTGAATGAAGCCATAGAATTTCTAAACAAGGCACTGGCCGCAAGAAATGATCCGGAAATTGCGGCACATCTAGGGGAAGTTCTTTGGGTTAAGGGTGATAAGAAAGCTGCTCAAGAGGTATGGGACACTGCGCTAAAGCAAACTCCTGATGATGATAAGTTACGCAAAGTAATCAACCGCCTCAATCCGTGAAAAAAAGTTATTATTTAATTCTGCTGGTATTTCTTACTGGCTGTTCTGAAATCCCATTGCGTTCTGAAAGAGATAACGATATTGCGCAACAAAATCAACGCGAACAGATTAAGCGTTGGAAATTGAATGGCCGACTTTCTCTCACGAGTGAAAAAGAAAATGGCACAGTGACATTTCATTGGACACAGGATGATGAACGCTACCTCATGCGTTTTATCGCGCCACTGGGTCAGGGAACCTTTGCATTGAGAGGAGGTGAAGGCGATGGTGTCTACCTACTGACGCCGAAAAATGAAATGCTACATGCGGAGGATGCCGAGAGTTTGTTGACTCAATCAGTCGGTTGGCATGTTCCTATGAGTGGTTTCAAATACTGGGTGCGAGGCTTGCCCAAACCAGGGGTGGAGATAACTAATCAGCAATACGATGAACTAGGGCGGGTTGCGGAGATGCAACAAGACGATTGGAAGATTAGTATCAAGCGTTATATGGATGTAGATGGTATTGGTTTGCCAGGTAAGATTTTTATGCACAATGATCATTTCAAATTAAAATTAATCATCCAGGCTTGGGATATGAAGTTATGATCAATCGTGCCAAGACTAGTCGTCTTTGGCCTGCTCCCGCCAAACTCAATTTAATGCTTCATATTACAGGACGGCGAAACGATGGTTATCATCTGTTACAAACTGTTTTTCAATTTATTGATTTCAGTGATTCATTAGATTTCAGAATCCGAGACGACGGAAAAATTTCCCGTCAGTCGAACTGGGATGGTGTTGTCGAAGCGGATGATTTGATTATCCATGCAGCGAAAGCCTTGCAACAAGAATCAGGTTGCCAGTCAGGTGCAGATATTAGCCTGGAAAAAAGATTGCCATCTGGAGCAGGTCTTGGCGGTGGAAGTTCAGATGCTGCAACAACCCTGGTCGCATTGAATCATCTCTGGGGACTTGAATTTACTGTCGAAAAATTGGCTGATATTGGCTTACAGCTTGGTGCCGATGTGCCTGTTTTTGTACACGGTCACGCGGCATGGGCGGAAGGTGTCGGAGAACAATTAACACCGATTGAACCGAAGGAACCCTGGTATCTTGTTGTGAAGCCGGATTGTTGTGTATCGACGATGGAAGTATTTAGTTCTCCTGATTTGACACGCAATACCCCTGCTATCAGAATACGCGACTTTCAGAGAGATGGTGGTCACAATGATTGTGAATCTGTGGTGAAAGATTTATATCAAGAAGTCGCGGAAGCCCTAGATTGGTTAGGCCAATTTGCAGTAGCTAAAATGACCGGGACAGGATCTTGTGTTTTTGCTGGATTTGATAAGCAGCAACAGGCAGAATCTGTTTATGAGAAATTGCCTCAAGGCTGGGAAGGATTTGTGGCGAAAGGTTTGAATCATTCACCACTGCAAACACGCCTGAAAAAGGAAGACGAGTAACAAGAAGATACGGCGCAGGAAAAATTAGAATAATTACTGCTGCATTGACGTATAAGCGGTAGAAAAGTTTTGGGGCGTGGCCAAGCGGTTAAGGCACTGGGTTTTGATCCCAGCATTCCCAGGTTCAAATCCTGGCGCCCCAGCCATTTTTATTAACCACTATTTGAGGTTGTTATGCCGTTAACCAATGTTATGGTGTTTGCAGGGAACGCCTGTCCCGGGCTAGCAGTAGATATCGCTGCGCATTTGAATTTGCCACTAGGCAAGATAAATGTAGGCCGGTTTAGTGATGGCGAGGTCATGGTTGAGATTGGTGAAAATGTCCGCGGCAGCGATGTTTATCTTATACAGTCCGTCTGTGCACCAACTAATGACAATTTGATGGAATTAATGGTCATGGCCGATGCGATGCATCGCGCATCCGCAGCACGGATTACTGCAGTGATTCCTTACATGGGTTATGCACGCCAGGATCGCAGAAGCCGTTCGGCGCGTGTCCCAATAACTGCAAAAGTCGTTGCCAATATGATCGCCTCTGTCAAAGTCAATGCTGTGCTAACAGTTGATTTGCATGCTGATCAGATTCAGGGATTTTTTGATATGCCCCTCGATAATGTTTATTCCTCCCCTGTCTTGCTGGGTGATATCTGGAAACACAAATACCCTAATCTGATGGTGGTATCTCCTGATGTTGGCGGCGTGGTTCGCGCACGAGCCTTGGCAAAACGACTGGATGATACTGATTTGGCCATAATCGACAAAAGACGCCCAAACCCTAATGAATCTGAAGTCATGAATATCATTGGTGATGTTGATGGTCGTGAATGCGTTATTATTGATGACTTGGTGGATACCGCAGGAACCTTATGCAACGCGGCAAGCGCATTGAAGAAACATGGCGCGAGTAAGGTTGTTGCTTATTGCACGCACCCGGTTCTTTCTGGGAATGCCATTAAGAACATCGAAAACTCTGAGCTAGATGAACTGGTTGTGACGGATACGATTCCCTTAAGAGCAGAAGCGGCGACCTGTGATCGCATTAGACAACTCAGTGTTGCAACGATGTTGGCAGAAAGTGTTAGACGTGTGAGTGAAGGCGAGTCACTGAGCAGTATGTTCATCGATTAGTTAGCTAGAGCTCCGGTTTTCCTGAAGATCATATGGAAACCCTACCCCCGAGAGCACTAAATTCAGATTAAAGCAGTAATACAGAGTATTACTACTCGCTGTAGATGCCCGTAGATATTGAATATCAAGGATTTCTCTATATACTGCGCTGTCCGCAAATTCTAATTATTCTCAGTTTGTCTGATATTAGGTTTTTTCGGGTTGCTGCTGATTGGGTTTTGCCTTTCTAGTAAGCATTTATGCCATATTTGGTCGCAAAATATGGTTTGTCATTCATTAAATGTAGGAGCAGTACTAATGGAATCATTTGAACTAATTGCTGAACCTCGCGAGGACATGGGTAAAGGTGCGAGCCGCCGCCTGCGTCGCGAAGGTAAAATTCCGGCCGTTGTTTACGGAGCCGCGAAAGATGCCGCATCAATCATGATCAGTCATAACGAGATTTTTCATCATCTTGAGAACGAAGCTTTTTATTCTCACATCCTGACATTACAGGTAGGGAAAACGAAAGAGAGAGTCGTACTGAAAGACTTACAACGCCATCCATACAAGCCTGTGGTTCTGCATCTTGATTTGTTACGTGTTGATGAAAATGAGAAGTTAACCATGCGTGTGCCATTGCATTACATCAATGAAACTACCTGTATTGGTGTCAAAACAGGCGGTGGTGTTATTAGCCATGTGATGAGCGAGATTGAAATCAGTTGTTTGCCAAAAGATTTGCCTGAATATATCGAGATTGATATGGCTGAGATTGACCTTGGGGAAGGTATTCACCTTGCTGATCTTAAAATGCCTGAAGGTACCGAAATTGCTGCCTTGATGCACGGTGGTGATGACAGCCAAATAGTCGCAACCGTCCATCTACCGAAGGTAGCTAAAGAGGTTGCAAAGGATGATGAAGCAGCAGAAGGCGATGCAGAAGCAACCCCTGATGAAGGTGCTGATGCAGGCGAGTAATTTTCCTGTCGGAACACTCTCGTTTTAGGGGCACACCGTGCCATCAGTATTTAAATTAATCGTAGGTCTGGGCAATCCAGGTCCCGAACATTCCGCAACCCGGCATAATGCCGGGTTCTGGTTTGTTGATTCTCTTGCAGAAAAATATTCCCTGACATTCAAATCTGAATCTAAGTACAGCGCTGAAATTTGTCGAATACATACAGCAGAAATAGATTGTTGGCTTTGTAAGCCCATGACCTTTATGAATAGAAGTGGGTTCTCAGTTCAGGCGCTGGCCAGTTTTTATAAAATTTCCATCGAAGAAATTCTGGTTGCCCATGATGAGCTTGATCTGGAGCCTGGAGTTGCTCGCTTGAAAAAAGGTGGTGGGCACGGTGGACACAATGGTTTGCGAGATATTATTGAACAGATGGGCGATAAGAATTTTACGCGATTACGATTAGGGATAGGTCACCCTGGCAGTCAGGATAAGGTTACACCTTATGTATTAGGGAAACCCAGTAAGGAAGATTCTCAGTTAATCGAAATTGCGATTAAAGAATCCGTGGATGCTATGCCTCTGGTGCTAGTAGGTGAAATGCAGAAAGCAATGAATGCTTTACATCAGAAAAGTAGCAATAACGAATAAATAAAGAAGAAAAAATATTATGGGTTTCAAATGTGGCATTGTGGGTCTTCCCAATGTAGGTAAATCGACCTTATTTAATGCGCTAACAAACTCAGGCATTAACGCTGAGAACTATCCCTTTTGCACAATCGATCCGAATATTGGTGTCGTGCCTGTGCCTGATCCTCGGCTGGATCCTCTGGCAGAGATTGTTTCTCCTCAGCGGGTTCTGCCGGCAACCATGGAGTTCGTTGATATCGCCGGACTAGTTGAAGGGGCTTCAAAAGGCGAAGGCTTAGGCAATAAATTTCTGGCACACATTCGTGAAACACATGCGATTGCGCAGGTGGTACGTTGTTTTGATGACGATAATATTATCCACGTTTCTGGCAAAGTAGATCCGCTTGCAGATATTGAAGTTATCAATACAGAGTTATGTTTAGCAGATATGGAAAGTCTGGATCGTGCTATGCAAAAAGTACAAAAGATTGCCAAAGGTGGAGATAAAGTTGCACGTAGACAAGAGACCTTGTTTGAAAAAGTCATCGCTCATGTAAATCAAGGCAATCCGGTACGCTCTATGTCTATGGATGCGCAAGACATTGAAGATTTATATCCACTGCATTTACTGACGCAAAAACCTACGCTCTATATTGCCAATGTTGAAGATGAAGGAGCGACCAGCAATCCGTGGATTGAAAAGCTTGTAGCACTTGCAACAACAGAAGATGCAGAAGTTATTCCTGTCTGTGCTGCAATAGAATCCGAGATTGCCGAACTAGATGATGATTCAAAGCTGGAATTTCTGCAGGAGATTGGGCTTGAAGAGCCAGGTCTTAATCGCATCATTCGCGCGGGTTATGCACTATTAAATCTGCATACTTATTTTACCGCAGGGGAAAAGGAAGTTAGGGCATGGACTCTACATAAAGGTGACTCGGCTCCGCGAGCAGCAGCAGTTATTCACACTGATTTTGAAAAAGGTTTTATACGAGCAGAGGTGATTGCTTATGATGATTTTATTCAGTATCAGGGGGAACAAGGAGCGAAAGACGCTGGGAAGTGGCGGCTGGAAGGCAAGGAATATATAGTTCAAGATGGTGATGTCATGCACTTCCGTTTTAATGTTTAGTATGTGGTCGATGGGACAACACTACCTTCCTTTCAATCAGAGTGACTTTTATTGCGCTATTGTTAGAATGTAATTATGAATTCTTCAAAATTACGCAGGAAAATTATTGAGACAGCTAATGAGTTTAACGCATCTGGTTTAAGCGTTGGTACTTCAGGTAATCTTAGTGCGCGAAGTTCACAGGGTTATCTAATTACACCTACTGGTATCCCTTATCAGCAACTCAATGAAGCAGATATCGTTGAAATGGATCTACAAGGAAATGTTGTAAAAAGTGATCTGAAACCTTCTAGTGAATGGCATTTCCATCAGGATATTTATTTGGCTCGTGAGGAAGTTAATGCAATAGTCCATGTGCATTCTGATTATGCAACGGGGCTGTCGTGTACACGACAGGACATTCCTGCGTTTCATTATATGGTGGCTAGAGCAGGCGGTGATTCAATTCGTTGTGCGGAATACGCAACCTTTGGCACAAAGGCACTGTCACAAAATGCAGTCAAGGCTTTACAGGGAAGGAATGCTTGCTTGCTGGCAAACCATGGCATGATCGCACTTGGTGAGAGTATTGATTCAGCTTATAAACTTGCGGAAGAGATTGAGAATCTCGCCAAGCAATACTGCATCAGCAAACAGCTTGGTGCGGTCGTATTGTTAGATAATGATGAGATGAAAATTAATCTGGAGAAATTTAAAACCTACGGCAAGCAGTAGAGTCGTCATGCCCCCCGGTTTATTTTCTCAGCCTAAAATTTCAATGGAAACAACATTGAGACCTTTCGTTTGTAGTCAGCATATTTCTCACCAAAAAGATTCATTAAATCGTGTTCCTCAAATTGTAGTGCAACCAGAATGTAGGCAGTTGATACGGATGCAAACAATAAATGACCTGTTGTCATATGCGGTGTAGCCCAAAAAGCAATAATAATTCCTGTCATGATAGGATGTCGAACCAGTTTGTAGAATCCGCTAATTTTAAAATCAAGGTTTAAATATTCCTGATTTTTAAACTTTAAAAAAACCTGACGTAGGCCAAATAGATCGGCGTGACTGATCATAAAAGTGGAAACAAAAAGTATAATCCAGCCTGACCAAAAAAGACCCTTTATGACTATGACGCCGATATTGTTTTCTATATGCCAAACAATGCTTGTCATAGGTTGCCACTGCCAATAGAGAATAGTCAGAACGATGGCCGTTAATAGAACATAAGTACTTCGTTCCAGATATTCTGGCACAAATTGTGCCCACCATTTCTTAAATGCGGGTCTTGCCATGATGCTATGTTGAAGCGCGAATAATGTCAGGACGACTAGATTGATAATAATAGAACTGGTGATATCTCCTGCATTTCCTGTATTGATTGTTTTTGGTACAGCAAAATCACCCACGAATCCAATGGCATATAAGAGTGTCAAGAAACCAGCAAGGTAGGCTACGGAACCGTAGATCATAGTAAGAATGCCAGCCATAATTTTCCCCTTATCAAGATTAGCAAGATTCACGTATAGTTTGAACTCTACTCTTGCAGAACTATCTTGCAAGTTTTTGGGTTAGAATTAGCTGCAAATAATAACAATAGTTTGCCCTAACTGATGGTCTTTAAAAATTCCCCCGCAACTGAGTTGGTTACCATTCCTGGTCTGCAAACCCTTGAGAAGGGTGGCGAACTAAATAATCCTGTGGTGGCAATGGAGCGTCTGGGGCCAGCGTCCGCACCGGTGATACTCATCTTTACTGGCTTGTCTCCTGGTGCTCATGTCACCTCATCGGAAAAAGACAGAACACCAGGATGGTGGGAATTTATGGTCGGTGCAGGCAAGGCAATTGATACCAATAGATTTCATGTTGTCTGTGTGAATTCGATCGGCAGTTGTCGTGGTTCAACAGGCCCAGCTTCAATCAATCCAGACACGGGAGATTATTATGGCGCTGATTTTCCTGATATTACTATCTGGGATATTGCCAGGTTAACGGGATTGGCGTTGGCTGAAATCGGCCTACAGGATATTTTCTGCGTGGTCGGACCTTCGATGGGTGGGATGATAGCATTGGCCTGGATCATTTCTTACCCACAAAGAACCAGACATATGATCAATATCTCTTCGGCCATGGAGTCGGATCCTTTTGCTATTGCAATACGATCAGTACAACGCGAAATTATTCAGACCGACCCTGAATTTATGCAAGGGCACTATGCTATTGATGCAGAACCATTAACGGGCATGATGTTGGCGAGGAAGCTGGGATTGATCAGTTATCGGTCAACATCCGAGTGGCGTAATCGATTTGGACGTAAGGAAGATGGTACAGGTTCCGAGATTGAATCCTATTTACAATTTAATGCTGATAAATTTTGCCGTGATTTTGATGCTAATTGTTATATTAAACTTTCACAAATGATGAACTGGTTTTCACTGATGGACGAAATTAATTCGCCCGTGGATGATCTTGCTGCAAGTAAACTGGAAACGGCATTGGTTGTTGCAGTCAGTACGGATATTTTGTTTCCACCCCATCAACAGAGAGAACTTTCAACTATGTTAAGCAAATCAGGCATAAAGACAACATATCATGAAATTGATTGCCCCCATGGGCATGATGCTTTTCTCATTGACGAAGATAATTTCAGCACTGTGATAGTCGACTACCTGAAAACGATTTAGCATAGTACTTTTGGTGGAATTTTATTAGCTGCTAAGGCATTCTTCAGAAAGAGAGATATGAATCACATGAATAGAGATAAAAGTGAACAATAAAGTCCGTCGCGCACATGATAATATTTTAAAGACGCCATCAATCATTAGTGGAGGTTCTTTTATTAGTGGCGTTATCAAGAGTACGGCACCGGTTATTGTGCTTGGCAAGGTCGAAGGTGATTGTGAAATTGAAGATGTATTAAGTATTCGAGAATCTGGTGAGTGGTTGGGTACTGTTCGGGCGCAATCAGTAATCTTAAATGGTACTGTCAAAGGTAACATCACTACTGAAACCAAGCTGGAAGTTGGCTCTACAGGAAAAATTCAGGGTAATGTAACAGCAGGGACATTAGCGATTGCCTCTGGGGCAGTGATTGATGGTGAGATGATAATGGTGGATGAAGAAGAGCCTGTTTATTTTGAGGAAAAACGCATCAAAACTTAAAAGTCAATTGTAGTTGCTAAGCATGTTAAAAAATTAATAACATTTACCAGTACAGCTCACCACTCTTTTTACTAATATGTAATCGTTCCCTCCACACCCATGTGCTCGCGGCCCTTACCTGCCCGCGTCCTTGCAGGCAATTCAGGTTAGTACATGTTATTTAATTTTATAAACTAGCAGCTTGTCAGTCATCATCATAGGTAACAGAATCATATTTTGATCAAGTAATACTTCGAGATCAGCCATCCCCTGTACTAATTCCATGAGTAACTTCGCATCACCCGCTTTGTTTATTTGATAAAGTTTTCCGACCATCCAGTCGGTGACGTAGTAGCCATCTTGCCCATCACTCTCAACACCATCCATATTGCCGATAGGTGTGCCACCCAGACTGGTAATAGATTTATCTTTAAGAGATATAGTTTTTAAGTGCCCCGGAATTTCGGTGGCAAAACCATCCGTCATCACACCCCAGGCACCGAGAATTAGATTGTCACCCTCGACAAGTAGACCATTAGGGGCCTCTAGATCAGGGCCTTCAAGCCAAATGCTAAATTCATCGTTCTCTAGGATATGAATACGGTTAGTTAACATATCAGATACAAAAACTTTGCCATCTTTAGTTGCTGCAACATCGTTAAGGAATTTTGCATCATCAACTTTATAGGTGCTGGAAATAGTGCCAGAAGGAATATCGATAACGACCAAGGTATCAATATCAGCGACATAGAGCGTGTTATTGTGAATGGCAAGACCTTTTGGCGCATTTAGACCTATGACCCATTGCTTACTTAACATTGTGCCATCAAGTAATATTTTTGAGATATAGCCATTACCATCCTTATCAACACCTGATCCATTAATATTGGAGACAAACAGGACATCACTGGATTCGTGATAGATGACAGATTCAGGATTGTTTAACCCTGATGTTTCCCAAAGTAGTTCAAAACCAGCCACATTCTTTTCAGTCGATTCCATTGCAGGCATTTTTTCTTCAGATGCAGCAGGTTCTATGGCAGTAGAATCTTTTGCTTCAGGCGTTTCATCTGAACAAGCGCTAAGGGAAAGGGCAGTGAGTATCAATAGGGAATAAATAAATTTTTGCATAATATTTCTCTGTAATTAATAAAAGTAGAAGGTTTGTGTGTAATAAAAAGTTTATTCTAATTTGCCAAGATAATACTGACTTTTAGTTTAATTAAAAGCCTTTATTAAAAAGTTAGTAATCATGTTCTTCAGTAACTTCGCTACAACTACGATATACAAATTTCTCTGATTGTAAGATATAACATCTATCAATAACTTCTCTTTTAATACCGGCCGGTATTATAATATGCGTTTCAGAGACGTCAACAATAAAATACCAATAGGTACGATAATATGAGTTCTAACCCAATCAAAGCACCCCTGGGACGTCCCAAGACCTTTGATCGTGGTCATACATTGGATGTAGCCATGGAATCGTACTGGGCAGATGGTGTAGATGGCGTATCGTTCAATGAGATTTGCAAACGCGCTAAAGTATCGAAACCTGGCCTATACCGTGAATTCGGGAACGAAGATGGTCTGATGAAGGCTGTGCTTATCCAGTATCAGCAACAAGTAATTACGCCGATGCAGCAGATATTGACTAGCGATGCTCCATTTCGAGAGACGCTGGATAACCTTGTGATCTTCATCACAGCAAAAAGCGATGTGCAAGATGCGCCCAAGGGATGTCTTTTTGTTAAGTTACGTGGGTCACGCTTTCGTTTAGGCGAAGCAACGCGAGAGCAAATTGACCACACTCAGCAGCAGCTAACAGTCGCCTTCGAGAACTTGGTTGAGCGCTCAAAGGCAAAAGGTGAGTTTTCAACGGAGATGCCGACGCCATTTGCGGCGGCCTACATCGATTCGCAGATAGGCAATGCTTTGTCACTATTGGAGCGTGGTGAAAAGAATGAGACTGTAAGAGCGATACTGATAATGGCCTTTTCTAATCTGGTTTAAAGGATATCAGGTTAAAATTATGGGCGTCCTCACTCACCAGAATATTATGTAGAAAAAAATAATTTCTTGAGTTCCTTGCCCGGGTCTTCGGCCTTCATAAATGCTTCTCCAACGAGAAAACCATCGACACCGTGTTTACGCATTGTTTTAACATCTTCGACAGTGTTAATACCACTTTCTGTAATCACAGTGCGATCATGAAAAACATCAGGTAATAAACCGATAGTTGTTTCAATATCGGTTTCAAATGTGTGCAAATTTCGATTATTAATGCCAATTAAAGGAGTGCGCAACATTAAGCCACGCTCAAGTTCTTCCCGATCATGCACTTCGACAAGTATATCTAGCCCAATTTCCTGAGCGGTGCCAACGAGCTCTTGCATTTGCATATCGGACAAAGCAGAGACGATGATGAGAATACAGTCAGCACCTAACACTCTGGACTCATAAATCTGATAAGTATCAATCATGAAATCCTTTCGCAATACCGGTAATGTACATGCGGCTCGTGCACTTTGCATAAATGCATCTGAGCCTTGGAAAAAATCAATGTCAGTTAGTACTGATAGACAGCTGGCACCTGCATCTTCATAAGACCGAGCAATTAATTCAGGATCAAAGTTTTCGCAGATTATGCCTTTGCTCGGCGAAGCTTTTTTAATTTCCGCAATGACCGCCGCTTGACCTGCGTCAATAGACTTCTCGATTGCTATGCCAAAGCCACGCGTTGGAGGACAATCATCCGCTCTGTGTTTTAATTCCTGCGCTGGCATTTTTGGTTTACGTTCGCTGATTTCTTCAGACTTGCGTGCCAGGATTTTTTTTAGAATGTCGGGAGTGTTCTGAGTCATGGTTTTTAGTTCTTCAAAAAGATTGAGTAAGCGTTGCCAATTCATCAAGTTTTAACTTGGCTGAGCCATTTTTAATTACACGCCGAGCTGTTTTAATGCCTGCTTCCAACGAGTCATCGATACCGGCGGTATAAATCGCAGCACCTGCATTTAGTAAAACGATATCCTGAGCTGGGCCAGCTTGATTATTCAAAACTGCATGCATTACCCTAAGGCTATCTTCGACGTTTTCGACGGCCAATGTATTGATGTCTGCTCGTTGTAGATCGAATTGCTCTGGATCAATCTTATAAGTGTTGATCTCGCCATTTTTTAATTCGGCAACGTTTGTTGGTGCTGAAATACTGATTTCATCCATGCCATCATCGGAATGAACAATCATTACCTGTTCACTGCCAAGGTTTTTCAGAACATTGGCTAATGTTTCTAACCAGTCATGACTAAACACCCCCATGACTTGACGTTTTGCTCCAGCAGGATTAGTCAATGGACCCAGGACGTTAAATAAAGTCCGTACTCCAAGCTCACGGCGTGCGCCAATGGCATGTTTCATCGCGCTATGATGCATGGGTGCAAACATAAATCCTATGCCGATTTTCTCAACACATTGCGCCACTTGTTCGGGTGTAATTTCAAGTTTTACCCCCGCAGCTTCCAGCACATCTGCACTGCCAGATTTACTGGAGACTGAACGGTTGCCGTGTTTTGCAACATGACCTCCAGCCGCGGCAACGACAAAAGCCGCGGTGGTTGAGATATTAAATGTATTAGATCCATCACCACCGGTACCACAAGTGTCAATAAGATTTTCTTGATTGATTTTAACCTTACTGGCAAGTTCGCGCATGACTTGTGCTGCTGCAGTGATTTCGTCAACTGTTTCGCCTTTACTTCGAAGACCCACCAGGAAACCTGCAATTTGAGCATCGGTACATTCGCCAGTCATGATATTTTGCATAACATTACGCATCTCATTTTGATTGAGATCTTTTTTATCGATGACAGATTGTATTGCGCTTTGAATATCCATGGCTTAGAAGTCTGTTTGCTGGCCGATAAATAGTTTTACGAAATATCTAAAAAATTCTTTAGTAGTTCATGTCCATAGGAAGTAAGAATTGATTCTGGGTGAAACTGTACGCCTGAAATGGAATATTCTTTATGTCTTATACCCATGATTTCATCCATCTCTCCTGTCTCTGTTTGTGTCCAGGCAGTGACGTCGAAACAATCAGGTAAGCTTTCTTGTTCAATCACCAGTGAATGGTAACGTGTCGCAGTGAATGGATTGTCTAGACCAGCAAAGACATCTTTATTACTGTGATAAATCTCAGATGTCTTGCCGTGCATGATTTCTTTTGCATGCACAATTTTTCCACCAAAAGCCTGACCAATACTCTGGTGACCTAGGCATACTCCAAGTAAAGGCAACTTACCTTTGAAGTGTTCGATCAAATCGAGCGAGATGCCTGCTTTATTGGGGGTGCATGGACCAGGCGAAACAACGATGCGTTCGGGTGACAGTGCTTCTATCTCAGGAATGCTTATCTTGTCGTTGCGAAAGACGAGGATATCTTCGCCCAGTTCGCCAAAATATTGAACCAGGTTGTAGGTAAAAGAATCGTAGTTGTCGATCATTAATAACATGTGATTCAGCTCTTCTTCGTATTCAAGTATGATCTGGTTTAATTAATTCAGGCCGTTTTCGGCCATGGTTACAGCTCTGAAAATGGCGCGCCCTTTATTCATTGTTTCGTTCCATTCATTCTCAGGTACGGAATCTGCGACGATGCCTGCGCCTGCCTGAATGTGCAATGTATCATCTTTAATCACTGCCGTGCGGATGGCAATAGCAGTGTCCATATTGCCATTCCAAGAAAGGTAACCAACGGCTCCGGCATAAACGCCACGCTTCACGGGTTCCAGTTCGTCAATGATCTCCATAGCTCTGATTTTTGGCGCACCTGAAACAGTGCCGGCAGGAAAAGTTGCCCTGAAAACATCAATGGCAGTTTGTCCACCTTTGAGTGTGCCAACGACATTGGAAACGATATGCATGACATGTGAATAACGTTCAACAATCATTTTATCTGTGACTTTAACGCTACCCATTTCAGCCACGCGTCCGGTGTCATTACGACCGAGATCTATCAACATTAAATGTTCTGCGAGTTCTTTTGGATCTGCGAGTAACTCTTTTTCCAATGCCAGATCTTCTTCTGCATTAGCTCCTCGTGGGCGGGTGCCTGCAATCGGTCGAACGGTCACTTCGTTATCTTCCAGGCGTACCAGAATTTCTGGTGAGGAACCGACGATATGAAAATCCTTTAAATTCAGATAAAACATATAAGGCGATGGATTTAAACAACGCAACGAACGATAAAGATCTATCGGTGGTGCATTGAACGGGATTGACATGCGCTGTGAAAGCACGACCTGCATGGCATCGCCTTCGACAATGTATTCTTTGATTCGCTCAACACCTTGCTGAAATCCTTCTTGCGTAAATCCTGAGATAAAATCTTTCTCTTCAACGTGGCGCGTATTTTCATTTGGCGTGTCAGTGAGAGCAACGGTTAATTTTTTGGCCAGGTCATCAAGTTGTTTTTGTGCTTTTTCATACACATTATTTTGTTTCGGGTTCGCATGGACAATAATGTGCATTTTGCCGTTGAGGTTATCGAACACGACCAGTTGTTCTGAAACCATCAATAAAATATCCGGGCATTTGAGCGGATCATCCTTGTCACAGTTATTCTGCTTACTAAAATTCAGGCGCGTTTCAATATAGCGCACACAGTCGTAGCCAAAGTATCCGACCATGCCACCAGAGAATCTTGGCATACCGTCTATTTCAGGAACACGATATTCCTGATGATATAATTCTACTGCTTGCAATGGATCTTCGACGGTTTCTTCTTTGATAATTTTTCCGTTTTCTTCAATCGATAGTTGATGTCCGGAAATGCGAAGAATGGTGCTGGAACCCAGACCAATTATTGAATAACGTCCCCATTTTTCTCCGCCCTGTACGGATTCGAATAAATAAGAGTAAGGTTCATCAGCCAGTTTTTTGTAGACACTTAAAGGTGTGTCCATATCTGCGAGTACTTCTCGCATCAGCGGAATTCGATTGTAATTACTTTTGGTAAGTTGGTTGAATTGTTCAGGTGTCATCTAGGCAGCAACCTGCAAAATATTTGGAAACTCTGCCAGGGAATCGATCACAAGGTCAGGGTTGGCAAGGCGAATATCCTGGCCATGATTATACCCATAGTTGACACATAAAATCTGAAATCCAGCGGCGCGTGCGGCACTGACGTCATTAACTGAATCACCCACCATTAATGCTTTTGATGCACTGACTCCAAAGTGTTCTGCTGCATGTAGCAGTGGTAGTGGGTCAGGTTTTTTCTTTGCTAAGGTATCGCCACTAATCACAATGCCGAAGGCATTCTGAATGCCTAACGTCTCCAGAACGATATTTGTGAATTGGCTTGGCTTGTTGGTCACGCACGCAAGCTTAAAATCATTTTGCAGCAGATAATCCAGGCCTTCTCTTACACCCTCGTATAAGCGACTGCGCTTACAGGCATTCTGCTTATATTCACTGATGAATAAGGGCAAGGCTTTTTCAAAAAGCGACGCATCAGGTTCTTTGTCGAGGTCATCCGGCGCAAAATTATTACTTAGGGCACGTTTCACCAATCGTTCTATACCATTGCCAACCCATTCTCTGGTTTTCATTTCCCCAGCATCAGGCATGCCCAACTTTTGTAGCATGCTGTCGAGACTGTAAGCAAGATCGGGAACGCTATCGACCAGGGTACCATCTAAATCGAGCACGACCATTTCAGGTTGACTTAAAGACATGGAATACGGAACGGGCTAGGTTTGTGAGTTGGCCAGCTCAGTACGCATGGCATTGATGGTTGTCTGATAATCATCACTGCCAAAGATGGCAGATCCTGCGACGAAGGTATCAGCGCCGGCTTCAGCAATCTGTCGAATATTATCTACCTTAACGCCACCATCTATTTCAAGACGAATATCGTAATTACTGTTATCGATGATTTGCCGCGCCTGCTTTAGTTTATCTAGTACTGACGGTATAAAAGATTGTCCACCAAATCCCGGATTGACGGACATTAGGAGCACCATATCAACCTTGTCAATCACATGGCTTAGAATATCTAAAGGCGTTGCCGGATTAAACACGAGACCAGACTTACAGCCATTGTCACGGATCAGTTGTAAACTTCTATCCACGTGTTCGCTGGCTTCCGGATGAAACGTGATATAGCTAGCACCGGCTTTAGCAAAATCGGGGATGATTCTATCAACCGGCTTGATCATCAAGTGCACATCAAGCGGAGCTTCGATACCATAATCACGTAAGGCTTCAACGATTACCGGACCAAAAGTGAGGTTGGGAACGTAGTGATTATCCATCACATCAACATGGACAAAATCTGCACCCGCAGCCAGTACATTAGCAGTGTCATCGCCCAAGCGAGCCATATCTGCCGACAATATTGAGGGAGCAATGATGTAATCAGTCATATTTTAGCGATACCCCTTGAAATACAAGCCTTTTAAAGGCCGCAACTCTACCTGATCATGCCTATGATCGCCACTCAACTCGCGAATTCAGGACATGAATCCATTAGACTAGGATCATGATTCGGATAGATAATTTCATTATCGTTTTACTGCTGAGTTTCTTCATCAGTGGTCAGCTTGCTGCGGCGGATAATCAAGAGTTGAGTCGGGAGCAACAAATTGCCGATAAATTAGCTCAGGTTGCGGATGTTGACGAAATTATCAGCTTAAAGGCAATGGGTGGCCGATTTATTGGACTCTATAAAAGTGCCAGTTCGAGCGAAAGTTTTGGCGAAATAAGCAAAACAAGAGAAACGAACGGCGTTGTGATCCTGGTACATGGTATGGGCGCACATCCAGATTGGCCGGATGTGATTTCTCCACTACGAACGCAACTCACAGAATCTGGCTGGTCAACATTTTCAATACAGATGCCTATCCTGTCTCCAGAAGAGCCCGTTGCAAAATATGGTAAGACACTGAAGATTGCAAACAGCCGGATATCCGCTGCGATTGATTATCTGCATGCCTGGGAGATGCAGCCTATTATTTTGTTGGGTTACAGTTTTGGTGCTGCACAAGCAGCAAATTATTTGGCAAGTGACAAGTCTAAAAATGTAGCAGCCTTCGTCTCTGTGAGTATGCTCTCTCAAAAATTTATCAAGCCAGGCCTAGATGTGTTTAAATTTATTAGCAGAATAAACATTCCCATACTTGATATCTATGCAGAGGATGATTTAGATGCCGTCAGACGAGGGATTGACGACCGTCGTCTGGCGGCAAGTAAGAACAGTCATGTTTTATTTCAACAAATTGAAGTGCAGCAAGCGGGACATTATTATATAGGCGTCGAAAAGGCCTTGGCAGAACAAATTCATATGTGGTTGCAACAAATGACATCTGTTGTTGGAGAATCCAGAGAAGATTATGAAAATTAGCCTGAAATTTCTGATGAAAAACAATAGACTTGATAAAAAATCGCTTCGAACATAGAGGAGAGGGAAATGAATCAAGAAGTTGATACTGTTCACGTTCCAGATAAAGAAGAACGCACCTGGGGGATGTCTTGTCACCTGGTGGTTTTTTTAGGTTTCATTATTCCATTCGCAAGTATCATCGGACCGCTTATTATCTGGATGATTAAAAGAGACGAAATGCCTTTTGTTGATGACCAGGGGAAAGAATCTTTAAACTTTCAGATTACAATGACGCTCGCATTAATCGCGTCTGCAATTTTAATTTTTGCTCTGATTGGTATTCCGCTTCTTGCCGCTGTTTTAATTTTTCAGTTTATCGTTGTCATTATTGCTTCAATCAAGGCCAATGAAGGGGTGTACTATCGTTATCCCTTAAGTTTTAGATTTATTAAATAACATAATAATTAACACAGGTTATTATCAAGGAGAAGATTATGGATGGGGGAACAATATTTACGTTTATCTTTCTGGGGTTAGTAATCATTGGCTTTTTTAAAGCCGTTAATATGGTTAACCAGGGTTACGAGTATACGGTCGAGCGCTTTGGAGAATATCGAAGAACGTTACGCCCAGGATTACATTTCATCGTACCTTATTTCGATGCAATCGGTGCCAAGATGAACATGATGGAAACGGTGATGGAGGTGCCATCCCAAGAAGTGATTACCAAAGATAATGCCATGGTGAGGGTGGATGGCATAGTCTTTTTCCAGGTGCTGAATGCTGCCAAGGCCGCATATGAAGTGAATGACCTGACCAGGGCGATACTGAATCTCACCATGACGAATATTCGTACGGTCATGGGTTCAATGGATCTGGATGAGCTGTTATCAAAAAGGGATAACATCAACGCCCAATTGCTCCATGTTGTTGATGAAGCCACGGGACCTTGGGGTGTGAAAGTCACGCGTATTGAGATCAAGGATATTACACCACCAAGTGATCTGGTTGAATCCATGGGCAGACAGATGAAAGCAGAGCGAGACAAGCGTGCGAATATTCTTGAAGCAGAAGGGTTTAAGCAAGCCGAGATTCTTAAAGCAGATGGTGAAAAGAGAGCGGCCATTCTTGATGCAGAAGGTCGCAAGGAATCAGCTTTTCGGGATGCGGAAGCCAGAGAAAGATTGGCAGAAGCTGAAGCCAAGGCAACCACCGATGTTTCCAATGCCATTGCCTCAGGTGATATTCAGGCGATTAACTATTTTGTGGCAACTAAATATATCGAGGCGTTGAAAGAAATTGCTTCAGCACCAAATCAAAAAGTGATCTTGATGCCACTCGAGGCCAGCAGTGTCATTGGTGCTATCGCGGGTATTACCGAAATTGCCAAGGAAACATTTGGCAAATCAAATGATGATGGACCACGTAATTAATTTACACTTAATCAACTTCGTATAGAGGGTAAATCAGATGGAATGGATTAACGATATAATATTTTGGCACTGGCTTATCTTGGCGGTGGCACTGATTATTCTGGAAATACTCATGCCTGGTGCCTATTTTCTATGGATGGGTATCGCAGCGGCTGCAGTGGGCGGCGCGATGTTTATATTCCCGGGCATGCCATTTCTGATTCAGATTCTGTTCTTTGCTGTGTTATCGCTTATTACTGTGTTGATATATAGAGCGCATCGTAAGAGTAATCCGGTTATTACAGATGAGCCAGCATTAAACCGACGAGGTGAGCACTACATTGGCCGGTCGTTTACACTGACAGAACCAATTGTTAATGGCGTGGGGAAAATAAAGGTAGATGATTCAACCTGGAAGGTAAGCGGTGAAAATATGAAGGTAGGCGCGGAGGTTCGTGTTGTCTCAGTAGAAGGTACGATATTAGTGGTAGAAGGTTCGACAATGATGGTCGATGATTCCTAGGTGTAATAGATCGGGCGAAGACACTAATGAGAAATGTAGATGTTTTGCTGAATGCGTATAGTGAAAGCCACCAGAATAAAACAAACAAAAAGATTCACTGGATCTGTGTTCCAGCAATCATGCTCAGTTTACTTGGGATACTCTGGTCATTACCATTTCCTGTTAAAGTATCACCGCTTATAAATTGGGCAACTATTTTAATAGCTTCATCGCTCATTTATTATTATTTTTTATCCTGGCAGTTAGCGCTAGGCATGTTACTTAATTCATTCTTGATGATTTTAATCTTGCATTGGATGATTGGTTTTCCGGTACCGTTGTGGCAGATATCTATTACTATTTTTATCGTGGCTTGGACCGGTCAGTTTATTGGCCATAACATAGAAGGTAAGCGCCCTTCATTTTTCAAAGACATACAGTTTCTATTAATCGGACCAGTCTGGTTGCTAGCTGATGCTTACAGAAAACTTCATCTGAAATATTAAAACCACAGCCGGTTAAGCATACGAATAGAATATGTTGTTATAGTTTAAGAGACACGATCTAGTGCCTGGCTAACATCAGCAATAATATCTTCGATATTTTCAATACCCACGGATATCCGAACGAGATCAGCACTAACACCCGCAGCAATCAACTCTTCCTCATTTAACTGCCGATGTGTCGTCGAGGCAGGATGACAAGCCAAAGATTTGGCATCACCAATATTCACCAAGCGCAAGATCATTTGTAAGGCATCAATAAATTGTTCTCCTGATTTTGAACCCCCTATTATTCCAAAACTCAGAATACCCGAAGCTTTTCCACCGGTAATTTTTTGGCAAGCTTGATAGTAAGGACTGTTCTCTAGCGCTGCATAGTTTACCCATTCAACTTTCTTATGATTGTCGAGATACTCAGCAAGCTTTTCGGCGTTTTCACAATGTCTTTCCATCCGCAGTCCGAGAGTTTCAAGACCCTGTAAGATTTGAAAAGAATTGTATGGAGAAATAGCGGCACCCATACTTCTGAGAGGCACAACACGGCAGCGCCCTATATAGGCGGCCTCTCCAAGCGCTTCTGTGTAAACAACGCCGTGATAAGAAGCATCAGGTTCATTCAAAACCGGGAATCTATCTTTATTTGCTACCCAATCAAATTTACCAGAATCAATGATGACACCACCTATAGAAGTCCCATGCCCACCGATATATTTTGTTAGTGAGTGGATAACAATATCTGCACCCAATTCAAAAGGACGACACAGATAAGGTGTGGCGACAGTATTATCTACGATCAGCGGAACGCCCTGTTTGTGTGCAATTTCAGCTAATTTTTCCATATCAACAATATTGCCGGCTGGATTACCAATCGACTCACAAAAAATTGCTTTAGTATTTTTATCAATAGCATTCTCAAAGCCTTCGAAGTCATCATGAGATATCATTCGAGCTTCAATCCCTTGTTTTGGCAAAGTATGGGCAAATAGATTGTATGTGCCGCCATAGAGTTGTGTTGTGCTAACAATATTATCTCCGACGCCACATATACATTGGATAGCGTAAGTGATTGCCGCCATTCCTGAGGCAACGGCCAATGAACCAATTCCTCCCTCCATCGCTGCCAATCTCTTTTCGAGCACATCGGTGGTTGGATTCATAATCCGCGTATAAATGTTCCCTGGAACCTTTAGATCAAAAAGATCTGCACCATGCTGCGTATTATCGAATGTATAAGAAGTCGTTTGATAGATCGGAACTGCGGCAGCTTTTGTCGTTGCTTCAGATTCATATCCGTGATGTAAGGCAAGGGATTCAAGTTTCATAATCGTATTTACTCTTCTTAGTGAGTGTTTAAGTTAAATATCAGGGTCTGAAAATTAGTAACATCAATTATAGGTGGCAGCGTATATAAAAACGAATGATTGATGATGATAATCATAATTTTAAGAAAAAATAATTTATCTTCTTTCTATTGGCACTGTTATTTTTGTTAACAATCCTCAATAATGACCAGTAATAATCAAAATAAGGAAAGGGAGGAATGCATATAATTTTCTCTCTTCTTAATAAATTAATATCGACTACACAATAATTCAGAGGGGAGTTTATCATGTCTAAGAACAGCGATAGCTATTGGGCGGCCAATATACGTCTTATTCTCAAGCTCATGTCGATTTGGTTCATTGTCTCTTTCTTGTGCGGCATTATTTTGGTTGAACCCCTCAACTCAATTCAGCTGGCCGGGTTTAAATTAGGCTTTTGGTTTTCCCAGCAAGGATCAATTATCAGTTTCGTTGTCCTGATTTTTTATTACATTAAAAAAATGGATCAACTTGATACTAAATACAACGTTCACGATTAATCGGAAAATCTATGGAACTGAAAACTCTAACCTATCTGGTTGTCGGCTTTACCTTTGCCGTATATATCGGCATTGCGTTTTGGGCTAGAGCCAACACAACAGGTGATTTTTATATTGCCGGAAAGGGTGTTCATCCCATCGTTAATGGCATGGCAACTGCTGCAGACTGGATGTCGGCCGCCTCATTTATATCCATGGCTGGGCTCATTTCATTTATGGGTTATGAAGCAGGCATGTATCTAATGGGATGGACAGGAGGTTATGTTCTGCTGGCGATGTTATTGGCTCCCTACTTACGAAAGTTCGGTAAGTTTACTGTCCCTGAATTTATTGGTGAGCGTTATTATTCACAAACGGCACGCGTTATTGCTGTGATCTGTCTTATTTTTATTTCATTTACTTATGTTGCCGGTCAAATGCGTGGTGTTGGCATCGTTTTCTCTCGTTTTCTGGAGTTACCAATTGAACAAGGTCTTTTTGTGGGCATGGGTATCGTCTTTATCTATTCCGTACTAGGCGGAATGAAAGGCGTTACCTATACGCAGGTCGCACAATACGTTGTGCTCATTTTTGCCTATACAGTGCCTGCTATATTTTTGGCTTTTCAATTTACAGGCAACCCTGTACCACAACTCGCATTGGGAAGCTCAATGTCAGATGGATCGGGTTATTTGTTAAACGCGCTTGACCAATCACTGGTTGAATTGGGTTTTGGGTCATACACGGAACCTTTCAATGATAAATCGATGATTGATGTGTTCGCGATTACATTAGCACTGATGGTTGGTACCGCTGGCCTACCTCATGTGATTGTCCGCTTCTTTACCGTTCCTAAAGTCTCAGATGCCAGAAAATCTGCTGGTTGGGCTCTGGTGTTTATTGCGATTTTATTCACAACAGCCGCCTCGGTTGGTGCACTTAGTCGTATGAATTTAATCAACTCTATCAACGGGCCTGACAAGACTGGCACGGCTTATGAATCCATGCCCGATTGGTTTCAGACCTGGGAAACATCAGGTCTTCTGGCCTGGCATGATCATAACGGTGATGGCAGGCTACAGTATGCTGCGGGGAATGCCTTTGCAGGTGATGGTAAACCTCAATTTAATGAAGGTAAGGTTGGAGAGCACGGCCAACGCTTGACAAGCAATCCGTCAGAGGGCGCTGTAATTAATGGTGCGCCTTTTGCCAATGAAATTTATGTTGATCGTGACATTATGGTATTGGCTAACCCGGAAATTGCGAGGTTACCTGCGTGGGTCATTGCCTTGATTGCCGCTGGTGGAGTGGCTGCTGCTTTATCAACCGCAGCCGGGTTATTACTGGTGATTTCAGCCAGTATTTCTCACGATTTACTCAAGAGCACGTTTCACCCGACTATCAGCGAAAAAAATGAACTCCGGGCGAGTCGTATTGCTTCCACTGCGGCGATATTAGTTGCGGGTTATCTTGGTCTGCATCCACCTGCATTTGTTGCACAAGTCGTTGCTTTCGCTTTTGGCCTGGCTGCCTCATCGTTATTTCCGGTCATTATCATGGGCATTTTCAATAAAAGAATGAATAAATGGGGCGCCATCACCGGTATGGTGACAGGTCTCGTTTTTACCATGGGTTATATAATTTATTTCAAAGGAATATTTATTGAACCGATGGCGGCGAATACACCGGAAAACTGGTTGTTTGGTATTTCGCCTGAAGGTATCGGGGCAGTAGGTATGGTGTTAAATATAACCGTTGCCACACTAGTAGCAAAATTTACACCTGCGCCACCACTTGAAGTTCAGAAATTAGTGGAGAACATACGAATTCCAAGGGGAGCTGAAGCAGCACAGTCGCATTAAAAATCTTACTGAACAAGGGTTGATAATTTCCCCGGTCAAGACACTAACCGGAGAATGGAACAAAGTTACATTATAGGCGATGCTTCTTTTGTCATTCTTCTATAAGTATAAGGACGGTCTTATTTCTGTTGTTTCAGTAAGTCACGTATTTCTGTAAGCAACACTATATCTTCAGCAGGTTCTGCTGGAGTCTCGGGGGCTTCTTCCTCTTTTTTCTGCATTGAGTTAATTACTTTAACAGCCATAAAAACTGCGAAGGCAATGATAGTGAAATCGACCATTGTTTGAATAAATTTACCATAGGCAATCACAACAGCAGGAGCTTCTCCAACAGCTTCTTGAATGATAATTGCCAGATTGGAAAAATTGACGCCACCTAATGCGACACCTATCGGAGGCATAATTACATCAGAGACAAAAGATGAAACGATCTTGCCAAATGCGACGCCGACAATAATACCCACAGCCATGTCAACAACGTTTCCTTTGACTGCAAAGTCTTTAAATTCTTGAATCATACTCATAATAAATTTCCCCTATTAAAAATTTCAGCCGCTAAGTTAAGGTCTGAAAGCAATATTCACTATCACTTTTTATTTCCAATTTTACTTCAATACTTTACTAAGTATGCCATCTAGATCGCCACCACCTTGTTCTTTCAAGTAGGACATGATGACAGGGACAAATTTCTTGATCATATCGCCATCCATGTCTAATTTAGTAATTCCACTAGCCGATGCCGCCATATTTCCTAAACCACCTGCTTTTCCACCTAACATTCCGCCTAAACCGCCGAGCATGCCGCCCAGGCCAGAAGCTTTAGGTATGTTTTTCATTAATG